>NZ_JBFUFQ010000034.1:0-39625 GCF_056403355.1 Rhizobacter sp. P2_H3
CACCGCGAAGGACTGGCAGGACCGCAGCGCGATGCGCCTGGCCACCGCGCGCAACCGCGTTGCGCGGCTCGCGCTGCGGCCGGGCGAGGGCGAGCTGCACATCGGCATGCCGCGCAAGCGCATCCTGCGGATGGCGCGGCGCTATGGCACGGCCAGCGGCCGCCTGTTCGTCGAGCGCTATGCCGATGCGCCGGGCCAGCGTGCGACGCCGGCCTGGCGCGAGCAGCGCTGGGTGCGGCTGCAGGCGCTGCTGGCGGGCTTGCGCGGCTGGCTGAAGGGGGCCGCTTCGGCGGCGGCGAGCCAAGCGCACACGGTGCCGATGCGGGAGGCGATCGACGAGGCCGTGCATGTGCAGCCTTTGCATCCGCCCCGACGCGAGCGGGACAACAGGCCGCGTGTCGACGACGAGACGCGGCAGTTGAAGCCCGACGAAGCGGCGCAGTTGCAGGCGTTGCTGGACGGCGTCGAGGCGCTGGAGGCGAGGTTCCGATTGAACGACGGCGAACAGCCGTATCACCCGTTGCCGGCGTCGGAACTGCGGCTGCGCACGCCGGTGTGAGCATCGGGCCCGCGAACATCTTCAACGGGCGTGTGAGTGTCCGGCGACCTGTCCATCACCGCTCGTTGGCGCGATGTGCGATTGACTTCGCCCATGGGGCGTCTCGATTCTATTTGACAAGGCGCTTGGTCACGAGAAGTGTTCAACACTCAGACGGTTGCAGAGGGCGGCTACTGTGCCGCCGTATGACGACTCCAACAAGAGCAATGAGCACGAGTTGTGATCTCGAGTGAGTTGATCGATTGTTGGAGCGAGATCTCTCTCCAGGAAGTTTCCACCAAGCAAAACTCGCCAAGCGTCTTCGCTGACGTGCTCAGCCGAGTTCAACCGCCAGAAAAAAACTTCCGAGACCACCAGACCGCTGATGAAATCCCTCAGGCCGATTCTGATGACACCGGAAAGCAGCAACTGCTGGCGCTGCCCGGAAGCCGTCTGAAGATTCAGATGGAAGGTCCGGTCAAGGGCAAGTCCGAAGGACATCATCACGGAGTCGTGAACGCCAAGTCCTATGACTCTTCCAGAAGGTTCTGTTTGCATGCGGTGAAGCTGATTCGAGATGAGATTGTTCGACCGCCCCGAGAGGGTCAACCTCTGGGTGTGCCCTTTGATGACTTGTGAGGCCACCCTGAGATTGGAGGCGCTGTGATCACGAATGCGGTGTGGATCTGCCGTTCCTCGGCAATGAACTCGGCCGCCTCAAGGTTGTTGTGGTGTGCTGTTGACTGGTCAACCGGCGGATCGATCCCGTCCCAGATGCAATCAAGTCTTGCTTCAAAGCCAGGAGCGTGCCAAATCCCGCCTTCAACTCGTGCGACGACAAGCCCATGTGCAGCAGCCCGCAAGCACACCTCAATGGCCGCATCGACGTTCAGCTTCATGAGCGTGCTGCCATGCATGTCGAAGAAGTCCCGGGAAGTGGTGTGGAGGCGACTTCGTTCAAGCTTGCTCATCAACGATCTCCATTCCACTTGATATGGCTGTCACACACCGCCACGTGCAGCCTCTTGCTTTGGATTGACAGCTCGATCTGAACTCAACGAAGCAGCCTCAATTGTTCAGCTGCGAACGATGACACCTCAACGTCTTCGGATCTGGACGCAAGCTCAAGCAAGTGCGGGTTCGACTCGTGCAACCGATAGGAGGCCGCACATGCAATCAATCTTTTCAGGCCATCCGGGCTTGAAAGTCGTGCGGTGACTTGCGACAAAGAATCGATGGTATTCAAACGAGTTATCCAGGACGTAAGTTCGGCCAGATGAGCATCGGCCTGTCTCGGAATGCTGCTTGCCAAGACCGACAGCGGAACTCTGGCAATGAAGTTCAATGCCTTCCATCGCACGGCATCGTCGCTGTCTCGCAGCAACTGGACACCTCGCGCCACGAGGGCGGCGTCCAGTTCCGTTGCGCAAACAAGTACGGCGTCAAGGACAAAGAAGCGAACGTAGCGCGATCGATGCGCCAGCAAGGCGAAGAAGGCATCCATCAATGGCGCCGCTTTGGCCCCCAGTTCCGAAGCAATCCATGCGCCGATCTTTGCCACTCTCTCATCCGAGCTGTTCAATAGCGTCCGCAGATTCTCCAGGGGATATCCAGCAAAGAACGCTTGCAGCAATCGATGCGCAACTTCATCGTCGCCACTTCTCAGCACCTGTTGGAGGGTCTGATCCGGATCTTGCCTCATTGTTGGTTCCTTCATGAGCCACTCAGCTTCTTTTCGATCTGACGAAGCAGGCGCTCCTCTTGACGAATTCGTTCCCGGTGAGGGCCATCTTCGCCGAGGCGATTCTGCTCATTCTTTCTTGTCTCGATACTCTTCTTCAGATCATCCTTGAGCTCGTTTAGCTGTTCTGGCTTTGCGCCTTCCGGCAGGTGATCTGGAATCGAACCATGCACTTTGCCTGTGCTATCGAGTTCAGGCAATTTCTGCTCATCTGCTCCTTCTCCACCCTCACTGAACATCCGATCCCAAGCCCGCCCGAGCGCCTGCGCACAGCGGCCATAGACATTGCTGACCGCCTCGCTTGCCGCCTGGATCGCCCGGATCGTCGCCTCGGTGAGCACCTTGTTCTCGGCGGTGCCCGGCACGGCCGCCGGCGGCAGTGGGATCGGCAGGCCTGGCATCGGCGCGTACTGCAGCCCGTTCGGGTCGACGTAGCCGGTGGGCTGGCCGTCGACGTAGCTGTAGGTGTTGATGCCGCCGACGAGCCCGATCGGGTCGGACTGGTGGTAGCGGCCGGTCTGCGGGTCGTAGTAGCGCTGGCCGTTGTAGAACAGCCCCGACGAGGTGATCGGCGTGGATGAAGAAGACCTGCAGTGCCTCGCCGGCCACCGCCGCGGGCATGACCATCGCCACAGGGATGTCGCCGAGCCAGACGTATTCGCGCACCGCGGTGCCTGACGCGTCGTACTCGCCCAGCATGTGCCCCTGGTGGTCGTGCACGAAGATCAGCGTGCCGGCGGCGCTGCCGTCGCTCTTGCGGATGCGCTGCCCACCGGCGTCGTAGCTGTACGCGGTGGTGACGCCGCCGCGCGTGAGCGTGGCGAGTTGCCCGGCGAGGTTGTAGGTCGCGCTGTAGTCGGCACCGGTCACATTGCCGGCGCTGTCGTGCGAGAAGCCGCGTGCCGGGTTGCTGATGGCGGTSAGCCGGTTGCTCGCGGGTTCAATGGTGTAGCCGCTCCCGCTGCCGTTCAGGCTGAGCGCGCTGCGGTTGCCGGTGGCGTCATACGCCAGCGCCCAACTCGCGTTGGCGCTGATCACGCTCGTCAACCGGCTGTTGCCGTCGTAGCCGAACTGCTGGTCCAGCGCCGGCTGCGGCGTGCCGTCGGGCAGCCAGTGCGTGTAGCCCGCCACGCGGTCGGCCGCGTCGTAGGTGATGTCGCGGAACATCGGACCGAGCCGCTGGCGCACGATGCGCCCGCTCAGGTCGCGCCAGCGCTCGTGCGCCAGCGCGCCGGCCTGCATCTGCCAGGCCCAGCTGCGCACCGCGCTGCCGAAGGGCTCCCAGCGGATGTCACCGAGCAGCGGCACGGGCGTACTGCCAGCATCGGCAGCGAAGCTCAGCGACGTGGCCTGCCCTTGCGTGTAGCCGATGGTCAGCACATGGCCCGACGGGTAGCTCAGCGCGGTCAGCTTGCCGCGGGTGTAGGCGTAGCCGACGGTGTGCACCACAGGCGCTGGGTTCGCGCCGCTGGCGGCCTCGATGCGCTGCACGGTGGCCGCCGGCCGGCCCTGGCCGGTGTAGCGGTACAGGGCCGAGCCTGCGGGGAAGCGGCTGCTGGTGAGGCGGCCACCGCCATACGCGAAATCGGGCCCCGTCTGGCTGTACGACCACCCCAGGCTCAGCTCGGGCTCTCCTGGCCGGCTGAAGACGAGGCTGGTCAGCCGGTGATCGGGGTCATGCCGGTAGCTGGCCAGGACACCGCGGCTGTCGGTGCGCGTGCGCAGGTTGCCGTTCGCATCCCAGGTCAGCGTGGTGGTGCCGGTGTCGGGGCTGGTGACCTGCGTGACATCGCCGAAGCCGTTGCGCACGTAGCGCGTGGCCAGCGAGCGCGGGTCGATGACCTGCGTGACGCGATTCAGCCCGTCGTGCGTGAAGCCGACGCGGCCCTGCATCGGATCGCGCCGCTCGGTCAGGCGGTACAGCCGGTCGTAGCCGTACCGGGTCTCGAGGTTCAGGCCGGGCACGCCCGGGGCCTGCGTCTGCAGCGTCAGCTGGCCCTGGGGGTCGTACTCGTAGCGGGTGACCGGTGCCGGCGACACCGGTGGGGGCGGCAGCGTCTGGGCGCCGGCGTCTAAGCACGCCAGCGCGGCCGCGGTGAGAACCGGGAGAAGCGTTCGCATCGTCCTCATGGCCGCTCCACCTGCTGCTGCACGCGTCCGAGCAGATCGATGCTGCGGGCCAGCTGCCGGGTCAGCACGCCGTCGGGGTCGTTGACCGTCTTCCCGGTCACGTTGCCTGCGGCGTCGAGCCGGTAGCCAATGCGGTGGCCGAGGTGGTCGAAGGCTGCGGTCCGGCGGTGCGCGTCGTCGTAGGCATAGCCGACCCAGCCGCCGTCGCCATCGCCGATGCGGATCAACTGGCCGACCGGGTCGTAGGCGAAGCTGACTTCTTCGCCTTCCACCGTCGTGCTCAGCAGCCGCTGCATCGCGTCGTAGGAGTTGTTCGTGACGCTGCCGTCGGGCGCGATGCGCTGCAGCACCTGCCCATGGCGGTTGTAGGCGGTGAACTGCGTCACGTCGCCGGCGGCCGTGGTGATGCGCTGAAGATCGCCCTGCGTGTGGTCGGCGGTGGTGTCGGCGTAGTAGACGTACCAGGTGGTCGTTTCACCGTCCGATCCCTGCTCGGTTGCGGTCAGCACCTGCCCGAGCGCGTTGTAGGTCCAGCGGGTGATGCGAGCCGGTTCCGATGACAGTGCCGCGTTGAAACCGAGGTGCCCGTCACCATCGTTGGTGGACTGCACGACCTGCTTGCACAGCACAGCGATCGGCTTGCCGTCGGGCAGCAGCGCGTCGGCCGGCGCGCAGCGCGCCGGTGCCTGGCCGTTGAACGGATCGGGCTGGCCGTTGTAGATGCGGATCACGATGCGGCCGGGCTCGGCACGCCGTGTCTCGAACCGCCAGTCCGGGTGCCACTGCCGGCTGAACTTGCGGGCGCTCTCGGGCAGCGCCGCATCCTCGGCGAGCGTGCCCGCGCAGGTGTGCGAGGTGCTCAGCCCCTCGACGCGCCGGGTCTGCCGATGTCTGTCGTCGTAGGCAAAGCAGACGCGCGCCTGGTTGAAGTCATCCTTCTCGACGAGATTGCCGGCGCTGTCGTGCAGCCAACGGCGCGTGGCGGCGGAACACCCGCTGCCGGCAGGCTGCGAGGCCGAGCTCAGGAAGGCCACGCCGCCCAGCGTCTGGTAGCCCAGTGACCGGGTCGCACCCAGGGCATCGGTCACGGTGGTCGATCCCGTCGCATAGGCCAGCACGGTTCGGTCGACACCGCCGGCAAGCTCCGAACTCGTCGCGCGTCCGCTGTCGTCGAACGACCAACTGGCGTGGCGGGCGCCATTCTGGTCCTGCAGGCCCGTGAGCGCGCCCGGGAACCGGCTCAGCTCGTGCAGGTAGGCCTTGGTGGCGCCGGCCGCGTCGGCCACGCGACTCAGCGTCGAGATCCCGTTCGTTCTGATGTAGGCGTAGCGCGTCGTCGCACCTGCAACGTCTTGCAGCCAGGCGAGCCGGCCGTCGGCGTCGTAGCCGAGCGCGAGGCTGCGGCCGAAGGTGTCGTCCACCGTTGCCAAGCGCCCCGCTGAATCGAGCGTGACGCGAGTCGCGTAGCCGCTCGCCGAGGTGACGCCCAGCAGCCGGCCTTGGGCATCGTAGGTTTCCAGTTCGTTCGCTTCCGATCGGTAGCGCCAGCCGTCCGGCAGCGTCTCGAGTGTCGATGGCTCCGTCGCATCGGCCTTCCATTCGCCATTCGCCGCCACGAAGCGAACCAGCTTGCCGCTGTCGCGAATGACATGGACTTGCGTCGGAGCATCCTTCGAAGGAAAGGCCTCGATGCGGCGGGAAAAGCTGTGGCGCCAGCCGACGCCCAGGGTGCCTTCGGCGCTGTTCGCGCTGTCGTGGAAGCGTTGGAAGCTCAGGCCGTTCGAACGCGGTGACCGGTAGTCGGCGGCCACCTGGAAGCTCTGGCCCGTAGCGACCACGATCGGGTCGCCGGCCACGGGTCTCGATGTGTCGCTGCAATCGCCTGGGGGAACATCGTCCGGCGTGTTCCGGTCCGTTGCCAACGGAGCGATCTTGACTCGGCCGTAGACCGCCGCGGTGTCGCTGTTCTGCAGCACGACGAGTGTCGAGTACCGCAGTGCGTAGAACTTGTCGGTTCGGCTGGACACCGCGGCCTTGCGCAATTGAGCGTCGACCTTCGCGAGCACCTGGGTCGTGGCATCGGCGACGTTGTACGCGCAGCCGACGATGATGTCGCCGGGGTAGTCGCGGTAGGCGAACGGAGCCCAGATCGGTTGGCCGCCGACGGCGCATGTCTGGCGCTGGATACTCACCGGTCCGGCCCCGAAGAGGATGTCGACATGGTCGTTGATCCAGTTCGTGAACACCGGATCCTGGAAGCCGTTCGCGACCTGGATCTCCGCGTGCAAGGCGGTTGGCTGGAACAACAGCGCAATCAGGGTGGTGAGCAGCGTGGCGCGTTGCAGCGGGCGCGAAGGAGAGCGGGGGGGCGGCACAGGAGGGGTGTTGCAGCGCAACAGGGCGATGGGGGTCGCAGTAGAGCAAGCCCCTCACCGCATCGGTAGTGGCCATACGGACCGCTTGCAAATCCTGAATGTGCAGAGCCGTTTCGTGCGCAGCGAGAGTTGCCGTGCGCTATGCCTTCGTACGCGTCAGCTGCGACAACTTCCTGACCAGCGGCTCGAAGCGCTCCGCCGGCGTGTTGCCATACCCGAGCACGAGCCCGTTGTCGTCGGCCGACGGCTGCAGCGCGAAGCTCGACAAGGCGGCAGGTGCCATGCCGTGGCGCAGCGCGGCGGCGGCGATGCGGGCATCGGCGTACTCGCCCGGCAGCCGCACCGTGAGGTGCATGCCGCAATGGCCGCCGTCGATCACATGCGGCACGCGCAAGTGGCGCGACAGGGCATCCCGCAGCGCGACCTGCCGCTCACGGTACAGCCGGCGCATGCGCCCCAGGTGCCGGCCGAACGCGCCGCTCTCGATGAAATCGCCGAGAGCCAGCTGCTCATGGCGGTGGCCGCCGCGCAGCAGTTGCCCGAGCGGCGCCTGCAGCCGGGCCGCGAGTGCCTCGGGCAGCACCAGGAAGCCGAGCCGCAGCGACGGAAACATCGTCTTGCTGAAGGTGCCCACGTACAGCACCGGGGCCTGCGCCACCAGGCCCTGCATCGCGCCGATCGGGTCGCCGGCGTGGCGGAACTCGCTGTCGTAGTCGTCCTCGATGATCCAGGCGCCGTGGCGCTGTGCGTTGGCGATCAGTTCGAGCCGGCGCGCGGCACTCATCACCGCGCCCAATGGGTACTGGTGCGACGGCGTCGTGTAGATGAGCCGCGGCGGCCGGGCGGTCCAGTCGCTCGTGGGCACGCACAGCCCTTCGGCATCCACGCGCATCGGCACGAGGTGCAGGTCGGCCGCATGCATCGCCGTGCGGGCGCCGCGGTAGCCCGGGTCTTCCACCCATGCGGTGTCGCCGGGGTTCGTGAGCAGCCGCGCGCACAGCGCCAGCGCCTCCATCGCGCCCTCGGTGACGACCACCTGCGCGGCCTCGCAGCGCGCGCCGCGGGCCACGCTCAGGTGGCGGGCGATCGCGTGGCGCAGTGCCGGCTCGCCCAGCGGGTCGCCGTAGCCGAGCGCCGACGGGCCGGCGCGGCCCATCGCGCGATCCAGCGCACGGCGCCATTCGGCCAGCGGGAACTGGGCCAGCGCGGGCACGCCGGGGCGCAGCGCCACCTCGCCATCGGCGCGCGCCGGTTCGGACTGGATCGCCGCCAGGCGCCGCGCCAGCGCCGGCGATGCGGCCGATGCGGCACGCTGCACCGGATGGCGCGGTGCGCTGCGTGCCGGTCGCGTGAGCGCCGCCACGCGCGTGCCCTGCCGATCGGGCAGCAGGTAGCCCTCGGCCGCGAGCAGGTCGTAGACCGCGGTGACGGTGTTGCGCGAGATCGACAGCGCCTCGGCCAGCGCGCGCGAGCCCGGCAGGCGGCTGCCCGGGGCCAGCCGGGCGCCGAGGATCGCCTGCTTCAGCCGATCGTGCAGCTGGCGTTGCAGCGACGCCGGGCCGCGCTCGCGCGAGAGCGGTGCATCGAGCAGGGCCTGCGGCACGGGTGGGTTCATCATGGCACCATGAAAATCAGGATCCGTGGCACTTTTCAAGGTGCCACACCGGCGCTACTGTAGAGCGCCCTGAACCCGGAATTTCGCGCAAGGACGATGACGATGAGCTGGCTCACCCCCCTTCGACTGCAAGGCTCGCACGGTTCGCTCGAACCGCTCTCGCTCGATCATGAGCAGGACCTGATCGCCGCCGTCARTGACGGCGAGCTGTGGAACCTCTGGTACACCGCGATCCCCGCGCCGCGGGCGATGCGCGCCGAGATCGAGCGCCGCCTCGACCTGCAGCGCAAGGGTTCGATGCTGCCGTTCACGACCCGCGATGCCGCCGGCCGCGTCGTCGGCATGACGACCTTCATGAACATCGATGCGGTGAACCAGCGCGTGGAGATCGGCTCCACGTGGACGGCGGCGAGCGTGCAGCGCAGCGGCTTCAACACCGAGTGCAAGCTGCTGCTGCTGTCGCATGCGTTCGAGAAGGAGGCCATCGCGGTCGAGTTCCGCACCAACTTCTTCAACCAGCAGAGCCGCCGCGCGATCGAGCGGCTGGGCGCCAGGCTCGACGGCATCCTGCGCAGCCACCAGCGCATGCCCAACGGGCTGCTGCGCGACACCTGCGTCTACAGCATCACACGGGCGGAGTGGCCGGCGGTGCAGGCGCATTTGCAGTGGCAACTCGACAAGCCGCGGTGAGCATGTCGCACGGGGGCGATCGCCTGTGAAAATGCAGGCATGCCCTTGCCCTCCGAACCGCCCGTCAGCGTCCCGCTGCGCCCCCGACTTACCCTGCAGACCCTGACCCGCGGCGACGGCCTGCTCGGCATGCGGGCGATGAACGGCTTCGGCCCGCGCGGCCCCAAGCTCAGCATCGCGCGCGTCGAGTGGACCTACGAGGCCGCGCCTGGCCTGCACTGGGAGACGCCGGCGCCCACCAGCGTGCTCGGCAAGCGCCCTTCGCCGACCGAGCTGCTGCGCGGCGCGTGGAACGAGCGCGTCGTGCTCGAGCGCGACCTGGCCGGCGAGGCCGATGCGATGGACCTGCTGTGGTCCAGCGGCCTGCGCCCGCTGCCGATGCAGGCGCTGCAGTGGCGCAGCGCCGACGCCGGCGAAGGCCATCCGCAGCTGTGGACCCTGCCCGAGGAAGTGCAGTTCGGCGACTTCTGGCTCGACCAGGTGCCGCGCCTGCAGGGCCACGGCTGGTCGGTGGTGGTGGCACCGGGCTTCGCGCACATGAGCGCGCCGGTGGAGCGCTGGCGGCTGCTGATCGACCCGGTCACCGGCGCCGAGCAGGGGCGCGAGCTGGTCGATGCGCCGTCGCGCCATCAGACGCCGTTCGGGGCGCTCGGGCAGCCGAAGCGCGAAGGCTCGTTCATGGTGAGCCTCGGGATCGAGGTCGACGGCGAGCCGGTCGACCTGGCGCCGCTGCTGGTCGAGCTGTTCAAGCGCGAGCCGCGCTGGCTCGACGCGCAACAGGTGGCCGACATCCCCGACGACAAGATCATCATGCTGCGCCGTGGCAAGGGCGGGCGCGGCATCGAATCGCCGGCCGGCCCGCTGAAGGCCATCGTCAGCGCGATGCTCGACCTGCTGACCGATCCGAAGCGGCAGGAAGGGCCGATGAAGCTGTCCCACTGGGAGGCCCAGCGCATCGAGGCGCTGCGGCTGAGCCTGATGGACACGCAGGCGGCGCGCGCCGGCGAGCACGGCCGCTGGCAGCTGCAGGGCGATGCCGGCCTCACCGAACTGACGCAGCGGCTGCGCGCGGCCGGCACGCCACCGGCGGTGGCATCGCCGGCGGGCCTCGGGCTCGAGCTGCGCGCGTACCAGCGGCATGGCGTGGCCTGGCTGCAGTACCTGCGCGAGCACCGCCTCGCCGGCATCCTGGCCGACGACATGGGGCTGGGCAAGACGGCGCAGGTGCTGGCCCACCTGCTGATCGAGCAGCAGGCCGGGCGGCTCGACCTGCCGGCGCTCGTCGTGCTGCCGACCTCGCTGATCGCGAACTGGCAGGCCGAGGCGGCGCGCAACGCGCCGGCGCTGCGCGTGCTGACGCTGCAGGGCGTCGACCGGTCGAAGCGCTTCGCCGACACCGCGGGCCACGACCTCGTGCTGACGACCTACCCGCTGCTGTGGCGCGACATCGCCACGCTCGCGCAGCAGCCCTGGCACCTGGTGGTGCTGGACGAGGCGCAGATGGTCAAGAACGCCGGCAGCCGCGCAGCCACCGCGCTGCGCCGTCTGCAGTCGCGCCACCGGCTGTGCGTGACGGGCACGCCGCTGGAGAACCACCTCGGCGAGCTGTGGGCGCATTTCGATTTCCTGATGCCGGGGTTCCTCGGCGACGCGCGCTCGTTCCAGAGGATCTGGCGCAAGCCCATCGAGACGCAGGGCGAGACGCTGCGTGCGCAGCTGCTCGCGCAGCGTGTGCGCCCCTTCATCCTGCGCCGGCGCAAGGACGAGGTCGCGACCGAGCTGCCGGAGAAGACCGAGATGGTCCACCGCGTGCAGCTCGAAGGCCAGCAGCGCGCGCTGTACGAGAGCGTGCGCGTGGCCGCCGACGAACTGGTGCGGCGGCTGCTGAAGCGCACCGGTTTCGGCGGCGCGCAGATCAGCATCCTCGACGCGCTGCTGAAGCTGCGCCAGGTGTGCTGCGACCCATACCTGCTGAAGGGCACCGCGATGGCGCCGACGATGGAGCGCGCGAAGCTCGAGTGGCTGCGCGCGACGCTGCCGGAGCTGCTGGAGGAGGGGCGGCGCATCCTGGTGTTCTCGCAGTTCACCGAGATGCTGGGGCTGGTGGCGGACGAACTCGCCGTGCTGAACCTGCCGCACCTGATGCTGACCGGCGAGACGCCACCCGCCGACCGCGGCGACGTGGTGCGGCGCTTCCAGCAGCGCGAGCTGCCGCTGATGCTGCTGAGCCTGAAGGCGGGCGGCGTCGGGCTGAACCTGACGGCGGCCGACACGGTGATCCACCTCGACCCGTGGTGGAACCCTGCCGTCGAGCAGCAGGCGACGGCGCGCGCCCACCGCATCGGGCAGGACCAGCCGGTGTTCGTCTACAAGCTGGTGGTGGAGGGCAGCATCGAGGAGCGCATGCTGGCGCTGCAGCAGCGCAAGGAGGCGCTGGCCGAAGGCGTGCTGGGCGTGGACGGGGAGGCCACCGTGAAATTCAGCGAGGCCGACCTGAAGGCGCTGCTGGCGCCGCTGGCCTGACGGGCATGTCGATTGCCGCGCTGGAGGGTGTTCCCACCCACGGAGATCGACATGGCCACGAAATACGGCAAGAAGGCATCCGAGAAGGTCGAGCGTGCGATGCACGAGCGCCACGAAGGCACGCTGAGGAGCGGCACCTCTGGCAAGAAGGTCACGAGCCGCGCGCAGGCGGTGGCGATCGGGTTGTCGGAGGCGCGCAAGGCGGGAGCGAAGGTGCCGGAGAAGAAGTCGTAGCGGCGCGTCAGCGAGACCCGGACCCGCTCACCCTGAGCTTCTCGAAGGGGCGGGCTGAGCCTGTCGAAGCCCTGGTTCCCTAGCGGCCAGGTCCTCCAACGCCGCCCGAACCCCCGCAAACCTGAACCGATACCCCGCCGCCAGCGCAGCACGCGACACCGCGTTCTGCCCGTCGAGCAGCAGCGTCGCCATCTCGCCCGCCAGCGCGCGCATCGGCGCGGCCGGCATGCGCAGGTGCACGCGGCGGCCGAACGATGCGGCCATCGCCGCCGCGAACGCCGCTTGCGGCAGCGTCTCGGGGGCGACGGCATTCAGTGCGCCGTCGATGTCGTCGCGGTCCATCGCGAAGCGCACCATCCCCACCGCGTCATCGAGGTGGATCCACGGCGCCGCCTGCCGCCCGCTGCCCAGCACCGCACCGAGCCCGAAACGCGCAGCCAGCGCCAGCATCGGGTACGCGCCGTCGCCGCGGCCCAGCACCACGCCGAAGCGCATGCGCACGACCCGCACGCCCAGGGCCTCGGCACGCCGCGCCTCGTGCTCGATCGCGGCGCACAGGTCGGACTGGAACTGTCCCGGGCGCGCCGGGCTCGCCTCGTCGAGCGGCTCGAACGAGCCCTCCGGCGACGCGCCATAGAAACCCACCGCCGACGCGCTCACCAGCACGCGCGGCGCCTGCTGCAGGCGCCGCATCAGGCCGAGCAGCGCAGTCGTCCCGTCGACCCGGCTGGCCAGCAGCTCGCGCCGCCGCGCCGCCGTCCACGGCATGCCGAGCACGCGCGCCCCGGCCAGGTGGACCACCGCATCGATGCGCGTCTCCGACGGGATCGCCTCCAGGCTGTCGACCACCCACACGCCCGGGCCGAAGCCCGCACGGGCCTGCCGCAGGTCGCGTGACAGCGCGATCACGCGCCGCCCGTCGCGCCGCAGGCTTGCCACCAGCGTGCTGCCGATGAAGCCGGTCGCGCCGGTGACGAGCACCGCCGGCTCGATGCGGTGCGACGGTTGCGGCGTCGCTGCCGGCGCGGGCTGCACGCGGCCGAGCCGCCGCACCGCCAGCGCATTGCGCACGCTCCACGCCAGCACGCCGATGCCGTACAGCGTGAACAGCCACGACACCCACGCCTGCGCGCCATGCGGCGTCAGCACGAGGGCGCTCGGCTGCTGCGACCAGCCCCACAGCAGCGGCGCGATCAGCGCGATGAAGGCACCGTAGCTGATCGTCAGCAGCGTGTGCAGCAGCCGCTCGAACG
Organism: Rhizobacter sp. P2_H3; assembly: GCF_056403355.1. Classification (NCBI taxonomy): domain Bacteria; kingdom Pseudomonadati; phylum Pseudomonadota; class Betaproteobacteria; order Burkholderiales; family Sphaerotilaceae; genus Rhizobacter; species Rhizobacter sp. P2_H3. Next base: position 13,100 of record NZ_JBFUFQ010000034.1, read on the forward strand.
GCGGCAGCGCGCGCGTGCGGTCTTCCTCCAGGAAATCCGCCAGCGTGATCACGACCTCGGCCGCCAGCAGCCCGGCCAGCACCGCGGCGAACGCGCCGCGCCATTCGAACCAGCCCAGTCCGATGAAGACGATGCCGTAGATCGCCTCGCGCGCCGCGTGCAGCGCGAGCTCGTGGCGTGCTGACGCACGCTGTGGCAGCCGCGCCTGCAGCTCGTGGTGCCACAGGTTGTCGAAGGCGCCCATCAGGGCCTGGACGGACAGCAGGAGGAAGAGGGTGTTCATCGCGGGTTCTCTCAGAGTTCAGTGTGCGGATCGGCGAACACGCCGGATTGGTGGAAGGTGCGGCCCCACAGCGGATGCACCATCGACAGCGTGAAGCGGAAGAAGCCGCCGCCCAGGTCGGTGTGCATGACGCGGCAGGTGCCCGGCGTCAGCAGCGCCGGCACCGGCAGGCGCAGCCGGCCCCACACCAGCGAGAAGCCGCGGCTCTGGAAGACCAGCGAGCCGCGCTCCTCGAAGACGTCGAGCGCCATGCTCAGGCCGCCGTCGGTGCGCTCGAACAGGCGGCCGTCGGCGTCGAGCTGCTTCGTCGAGCGCACGGTGCGCACGTGGTTCGCACCGAGCATCGCGTTGCGGTGGAAGCCGCGCTCCCAGACGACACCACCGCGGCCGTCATCGCTGACGCGCACCGTGGTCGTCACGCCGCTCGCCTGGATGCGCGTCAGCGGCCCGCCGAACAGCCGCGTCGCCAGTGCATACAGCGCGCCGATGCGCGAGCAGCCCAGCTCCAGGTGGCCGATGTAGGTGGTGTCGCCGTGGGCGCAACCGAAGCGGCGTTGCACCGCGGCCGGCAGCCGGGCCCAGCCGGCAGCGCCGACCAGCGCGGCCAGGTCGAGCGGCGCGGCGCGCGAGGGGCTGCGGCTCGGTGCAGAGGCGCGGCGCAGGCGGGTGGCAAGCAGGGCAGTGAGGGCAGTCATGGCGTGGTTCGAAGGTGGCTGACACACCCTCTATCGCGAGAACCGGACCACCCCCTTCGCCGATCGCAAGCCGTTGATTTGATTGGGTTTTGTATTTCGGCCTGCATACTTCGTATACAGTGCGCGAACCCCTCGTCGTCAACCTGGTTGACAGGTCACCACTGCATGCTGATCCACGCCACCCTGGCCTTTGCGCTGTTCGAGACCCTGACCCTGGCCGGCGTGCTGCTGTGGTGGGCCGACCGGGTGGCGGGGGCGCGCTTGCTGGCCGCCTTCCTGACCGGCATCGCGATCTGGATCACCGGCAACGAGCTGCCGAACTGGTTCGGCCCCGGCGTCGAGCGCCTCGCGATGGCCTTGCTCGCGACCGCGCCGCTCACCTCGTCGTTCTTCTTCCACTTCTGCGTGGTGTTCTGTCGCGTCGAGATCGGCCGTGCCGGCGTCGCGGCCGCGTATGCGCTGGGGGCGGTGTCGACGATCGCGGCCGAGATCCTGGTGCCCGGGCACCTGGTCGCGCACCGCGACATCGGCTGGATAGCCATCGCCAACCTCAGCGGCTGGATCGCCAGCATGGCGTGGGTGATCCTCGGCATCGGCGGCGTCTCGGTGCTGCTGCACACGCTGATGCGCGCGCGCCGGCCCGGTTTCAACCAGTATTTCAACCAGATCGCCGCCGTCACCGCATCGTGCCTGTGGGGCATGCTGTGCCTCACCGGCTACGGCATCGCGGTGCTCGACTGGCCGGTGTACCCGTTCCCGCTGCTCGGGCTGCCGTTCTATCCGCTGATCCTCGTCTACGGCATCCTGCGCTACGGCGTGTTCGTCGCCAATGCCTGGGCGCGCCGCGCGCTGGTGTGGGCGCTGCTGCTGGCGCTGGGCGCGGCGATCGTCGCGGTGACGCCGCTGCTGCCGATCGAGTCGCGCTGGATCGGTGGCCTCGCGGTGGCGGCCAGCTGCCTCGCGCTGAACGGGCCGGTGCGGCGTTTCGCCGAGCGGCTGGTGTACCCGGGCGGCGAGGTGTCGGCGGCCGACCTGGGCGCGTGGCGGCTCGCGCTGCAATCGCCCGAGACGCCGCAGGCGCTGGCCGAGCGCGCCGCGGCGTTGCTGAGCCAGCGCATCGGCACGCGCGTGGAGGTGCATGTGGGCGAGCTGCCGGAGGCTCCTGCATCCGCGCCTTCGCTGGTGTGCCTGGCGGGCCCTGAAGGCTGGACCACCGCGCTGCACGGCTGGGAGGCCGCGCCGCCCGGCCCGCGCCAGGTGGCCGAGCTGTTCGGCAGCGTCGTCGCCGAAGCGGCGGCCCGCGTCGAGCAGGCGCGCCAGATCGCCGAGCGCGAGCGCGAGCGGCAGCTGCAGGCGCGCCTCGCCGAGCTGGGCTCGCTGGCGGCCACCGTCGCGCACGACATCCGCAACCCGTTGAACATCATCTCGATGGCGGTGGCCCTGGCACCCGCCGAGACGCGGCGCGAGGTGGCTGACCAGGTCGCGCGCATCTCGCACCTGACGCGCGACCTGCTCGACTACGCGAAGCCCTGGAAGCTCGTGACCGCGCCGATCGACCTGGCCGCGCACGTGCGCACCGCGGCGCGCCGCCTGCCGGCGCTGAGCCTCGGCCCGGGGCTGGACCGCGAGCTGATCGTCGAGGCCGATGCGCGGCGCATCGACCAGGCACTGACCAACCTGGTCGAGAACGCGCGCACCGCGGCCGCGGATGCGCAGCACGACGGCGCCGGCGTGCACATCGATGCTGAGACCACGGCCGATGCGCTGCTGCTGCACGTCTGCGACAACGGGCCGGGCGTGCCGGCCGAGGTGCGCGAGCGGCTGTTCGAGCCGTTCGCGTCGCGCAGCCCGGGCGGCACCGGGCTCGGCCTCGCGATCGTCGCGCGCGTGATGAACGCGCACGGCGGCAGCGTCGCGCTGACCGAGCGGGCGCCGTGGCGGACCTGTTTCACACTGAGATTTCCGAGGGCGACATGAGCGATACCGATGACACCGCGCCCGAGGCGGGGCGCGTGCTGCTGGTTGACGACGAGGCCGCGTTCCAGCGTCTCGGCGGCACCTTCCTGCGCGGGCTGGGCCACGAGGTCACGCTCGCAGGCGACGGCGAGCAGGCGCTCGAGGCCTTCGCGCGGCAGCGGCCCGAGCTGGTGCTGCTGGATCTCGCGATGCCGCCGCACATGGACCCCGAGATCGGCCTGGAGCTGATCCCGCGCTTCGCCGGCGTGCCGGTCATCGTGCTGACGGGCCACGGCGAGCACGAGCTCGCGCTGCGCGCCACCGAGCTGGGGGCGTGGGACTTCCTCACCAAGCCGATCGATCCCGACATGCTGCGCTTCGTCGTTGCGCGGGCGCTGCGCAAGGCACGGCTCGATGCCGAGATCGCCACGCTGCGCAGCACGCAGGCGACCGACGACCTCGGCATGGTGGGCCAGGCGCCGGCCACCGCGCAATTGCGGGCGATGGTGCGGCGCGTCGCGCAGACCGGCGTCAGCGTGCTGGTGCTGGGGCCCACCGGCACCGGCAAGGAGCTGGTGGCGCGGGCGCTGCATGCCTGCAGTGCGCGGGCGAGCGGGCCGTTCGTCGCGATCCATTGCGGTGCCTTGTCGGCCGAGCTGCTGGAGAGCGAGCTGTTCGGCCACATGAAGGGCAGCTTCACCGGCGCGTACCGCGACCAGCCGGGGCTGGTGGAGGCGGCGCACGGCGGCACGCTGTTCCTCGACGAGGTTGGCGAGATGCCGCCGCCGATGCAGGTGAAGCTGCTGCGCTTCCTGCAGGAGGGCAGCTTCGTGCCGGTGGGCGGGCGGGTGCAGAAGAAGGCCGAGGCGCGCGTCGTGGCGGCCACGCACCGCGAGCTGGAGGCGATGGTGCGCGACGGCGCGTTCCGCGAGGACCTGTTCTACCGGTTGAAGGGCGTGGTGCTGCGCACGCCGTCGCTGGCCGAACGGCCGGCCGACGTGCCGGTGCTTGCGACGCGCTTCCTGCACCGCGTGGCGCCGCGCGCCGGGCTGTCGGCCGGGGCGCTGGCCTGGCTCACCGCGCGCGAGTGGCCGGGCAACGTGCGCGAGCTGAAGGCGGTGGTCGAATCGGCCGGCGCCTTGCTGCTGCCGGACCAGCGCGAGGTCGATGCCGACCTGCTGCGGCTGGCCAGTGGCGACCCGGCCGAGGTGGCGAGCGCCTCGCACATTCCGCCGGGTGGCGATGCGGCCGGCCCGCTGGACGCCGCGCTGACGGAGCTGGAACTGCGCCTGGTGCGCGACGCGATGACGGCGGTGGGCGGCAACCAGTCGGAGGCGGCGCGGCGGCTCGGGATCTCGCGCGTGGGGTTGATCAAGAAGCTGACGCGGCTCGGCTTGCGCTGAGCCACGCGCCGAGGGCGGTGGCGACGGCCCATGCCACGAAGAAGCCTAGCGTGGCATGCGTGGCAGTGCCGCTCTCGGTCAAGGTGTCGAGCACGGGCTGTAGCAGCCGGACGCATGCGAAGACGAGCAGCGTGCCGATGACGGCGCCTGCCCACGCTGCGAGCCAGCGCCGCGGACTGCCGTGCGATCGGTTGCCGATCCACGCGCCGATCAGGAAGAAGACCGGGCAGACCGCGAAGAAGAACCAGCCGGCGCGAACGGCGAAGTCCTCCTCGCCGGCTGGGGCGGGGAATTGCGGAGCGAGCTGCGTGGCGTCGGACAGCCTGACGGCCAGCAGACAGAGTGCGAGGCCTGCCAGTCCGGAGGCGAAGGAGACCAACATTCTCTTCATGCGATCGCCCAGAACAAGGTTCTCGATGCCAGTCGGTAGTCTGACCAGTAGCCATCCCACGACACCCCGAAGTGAACGCGCAGCCAGCTGGAATATTCGGTCATGCGGGAGCCGTTCCAAAGATCGATGTGGTCGCCGGTCCGGGTCGTACCGGATTCTCCGGGGCGCCGCCAGTAGTTGGCCAGGAAGATGATGCCGCTGCGACCGGAGATCTTCTCGAACACCTCGCCCCCGGTGGAGGATTCGTAGACGGGGCAACCGGCGAAGCATGAAGGACCGAGCCAGTTTGCCAGTTCCTGGGCCCCTGCAATCAACCCGCCCTGCGGCGACCCGAACGGGCAGCGCTTGCCGCGAAACGATGCGAACGACACGCCCGACAGTTCAAGCGCTCGGCCGACCCGCATCGCGCACTGGTTGTCGAAGCCCGGAGGTGGGCTGCCCGTGCTCGGATCCACGCAGGGATTGAATCGAGGGTAGTTCTGCCATAGCGTCTCGAATTTCAGCTGAGTCATTCGCGTTTCCCTGTGATGAGGCCGGCGACTCTAGAACCTGAAATCGTTCGCGCGCCGTTTCTCGCGCATGAGAACGACACCACCCTGTGTGCACTGCGACGGTGCATCTCTCTCTTGTGGGAAATCGTTGCCACTGTCATCTGCCGGTGTTGCAATCGATCGCCGACGCCGAGCATCACGATGCCGTGACCCGGGCCGCCGGCACTCCACTCACAGGAAGGACAACACGATGACTTCGCACACCAAAGGCAACAGCACCATCACCACCAAGGACGGCGTCCAGATCTTCTACAAGGACTGGGGCACGGGCCAGCCGATCGTCTTCTCGCACGGCTGGCCGTTGAGTTCCGACGACTGGGACACGCAGATGCTGTACTTCCTCTCGAAGGGCTACCGCGTGATCGCCCACGACCGCCGGGGCCACGGCCGCTCGACCCAGACCTGGGACGGCAACGACATGGACCACTATGCCGACGACCTGGCCGCGCTGACCGAGGCGCTGGACCTGCGCCATGCCATCCACGTCGGYCATTCCACCGGCGGTGGCGAGGTGGCGCGCTACCTGGGCCGCCACGGCAGCAAGCGCGTGGCCAAGGCCGTGCTGATCGGCGCGGTGCCGCCGGTGATGCTGAAGAGCGAGAGCAACCCGCAAGGCCTGCCGATCGAGGTGTTCGACGGCATCCGCGCCGGCGTGGCCGGCAACCGCGCCGAGTTCTACCGCGACATCACGCTGCCGTTCTACGGCTACAACCGCCCGGATGCGAAGGTCTCCGAAGGCATCCGCCAGCACTGGTGGCTGCAGGGCATGGCCGGCGGCATCAAGGCCCACCACGACTGCGTGAAGGCCTTCTCCGAGACCGATTTCACCGAAGACCTGAAGAAGATCGACGTGCCGACGCTCGTGATGCACGGTGACGACGACCAGATCGTGCCGATCGCCGATTCGGCGCTGCTCGCGATCAAGCTGCTGAAGAAGGGCACGCTGAAGGTCTACCCGGGCCTGCCGCACGGCATGTGCACGACGCACCCGGACGTGATCAATCCGGACCTGCTGTCGTTCTTCAAGGACTGATCTCCTCGGCCCGGCTACGATGCCCTCTGCACAGCCGTTGCAGGGGGCCTGTCTTGCCGAGTGTCGACATTGTTCCCATCACGGAATCCCACGCCAGCGGATTCCACGCCTGCCTCGATGCCGTGGCGCGCGAGAAGAAGTACCTTGCCCAGATCGAGGCGCTTCCGCTCGCACGGGTCGAGGCCTTCGTCCGTGAGAACGTTGCCGCGGACGCAGCGCAGTTCGTGGCGGTTGATGGGTCGGTCGTCGTCGGTTGGTGCGACATCTTCCCCGCCTGGGCCGCGGCCGTCAGCCATCGAGGGACGGTCGGCATGGGCGTGCTGCCTGCCTATCGAGGCAAGGGACTCGGGCGGCGGCTTCTTTCGGCCTGCCTGGCCAAGGCGACTGCCCAGGGCATGACCCGCATCGAACTGGAAGTGCGGGCCGACAACGAGCGCGCGATCCGGTTGTATGAAGGGCTGGGCTTTGCGCGCGAGAGCGTCAAGCGCCACGGGATGCGGTTCGACGGCGTGTACTACGACTCGGTCGACATGGGGCTCGTCCTCTAGAGCGAAGACCCAGACTTAGCGACCGAACCCGAAGATCCAAGCCAGCTTCTGCAGCGGGCTGCGCCCCAGGCGCACCAGCGACAGCGTCGGGTACGAGCTGCGTGCCTTCGGCATGCGGTGCGGCCGGGCGAGGGGCATCCGGGTCGTCACCGGAGAACGGGGGGCGAACTGCATGGCGGGCTCCGTGGAGGGCAGGGTGTGCACAGCATCGCGCGGATCGGCGTGCGCCGCCATCCTCCGTTCGCGCGGTTGCCGGTCGCTCTTTTGGGGGGGTGACGGCGCGCAGCGGGCACCCTTCCTGCAATGTCCGGGTGAGCGTTCGTCGATGCGGGATTGCGATCCCGCAGCTTGACGAACAGGTCGCGAACTCACGCGAATTGCCACTCTTGCCACAGGACGTTTCCATGTCCAGCGACACTTCCGATACCAACTCCCTCCTGCTGCCGATAGCTCGGCGCCGCGGCTCACTGGCGGTTGCAATTCTGTTCACCGCCGTCGTCGCCGCTTGCGGCGGCAACGAAAGTGGAAACGGTTCCTCTTCTGGCGATCCGGTGGGCGGAACGCCGCCGGCTCCGGCACCGAGCCCCGCACCGGCTCCTGCCCCGTCTCCTGCCCCATCCCCGAGCCCGGCACCCGCTCCGGCCCCTTCGCCGAGCCCGTCCCCGGCACCCGCTCCCGCCCCCAGCCCGTCGCCGGCTCCGGCCCCAGCACCAGCCCCCGGCCCGATGTCCGCCCGCGATGCCGTGCGCCTGGCCGACCAGGCCACCTTCGGCCCGACCGAAGCGCTGGTCGCGACGATCAAGGCGAAGGGCGCCAGCGCCTGGATCGCCGAGCAGCTCGCGCTGAAGACCTCGCGCTACACCAGCGGCAAGGGCAGTGGCGAGTACCACCAGTACGTCGACCGGCCGGACTTCTGCACGCCGGCGATGGAGCCGAACTGCTTCCGCGACTACATCTCGACCGATCCGCTGATGTGGGATTTCTACCGCAACGCCGTCGGCCAGCCCGACCAGCTGCGCCAGCGTGTCACCTTCGCGTTCCAGCAGCTCTTTCCGCTGAATAACGCCGAGGTGCTGGGCACCTACGGCTTTCGCAACTACTACAACGCGATGCTCGACAGCGCCTTCGGCAACTACCGCGACCTGCTGAAGAAGATCACGCTGTCGCCGCTGATGGGCGACTTCCTGAACAACGCCAACAACGACAAGGGCGCGCCGAACGAGAACTTCGCGCGCGAGCTGCTACAGCTGTTCAGCATCGGCACCTGCGAGCTGAACCTCGACGGCAGCCTGAAGGGCGGCAAGTGCCAGCCGACCTACAACAACGAGACGGTGCGCGCCTATGCCTATGCGCTGACCGGCTGGACCTATCCGCCGGGCGGCAAGCACCCGAACGGCTGCTGGCCGACGGGTGCCAATTGCCGCTACTACAACGGCGACATGGTGCCGATCGACAAGTACCACGACACGCAGGCGCGCACGCTGCTCTCGGGCGTGGGCCTGGCCGCCGGCCACAAGGCACCGGCCGCGCTGGAGTCGGTGCTCGACAGCGTGATGGCGCACCCGAACATCGGCCCGTTCATCGGCCGCCAGCTGATCCAGCACCTGGTCAGCAGCAACCCGTCGCCGGCCTATGTCGCGCGCGTGGCGACCGCCTTCAACAACGGCAGGTTCGCGAGCTTCGGCAGCGGCGCGCGCGGCGACCTGGCGGCCACGGTGGCGGCCGTGCTGCTGGATGCCGAGGCGCGCGGCGACAGCGTCCCCGCGCAGGGCGGCAAGCTGCGCGAGCCGGTGCTGATGTTCACCGGCGTGCTGCGCGGGCTGAACGGCACCACCGACGGCGAACCCTTCAACTGGTACTGGGGCGGCAACCTGCAGCAGCGGGTCTTCAACCCGCCGTCGATCTTCAGCGACTACCCGCCCGACTACCCGGTGGCCGGCACCGGCGGCCTGGTCGGCTCGGCCTTCGGCATCCACAACGCCAACACCGCGCTCGCGCGCATGAACTACCTGCTGTACCTGATCGACTGGGGCGGCAGCGGCGTCGATGCATCGATCCCCGGCGCCACCGGCACCAAGGTGAACCTCGCGTCGTTCACCGATTCGGCCGACGATGCCGGCGTGCTGGTCGACCGCATCTCGATGGTGGCGCTCGGCCGGTTGCTGCCGGCCACGCCGCGCGCCTCGGTGGTGAAGGCCGTCGAGCGCTGGACGCAGGCCACCGACGGCAACAACTGGAAGACCAGCCGCGTCAAGCGCGCGGCCTACCTGGTCTACGCCTCTCCCGACTACCAGATCCAACGCTAGGACGCCCGCCATGAACGACCCGAAGATCCTCATGAACCGACGGCGCTGGCTGGCGCGCTCGGGCCTGGGCCTGGCCGGTGCACTCGGCGCCGGCACGCTGGGCAACCTGCTGGGCGCGCGCCCCGCGTATGCCGCCGACTACAAGGCGCTGCTGTGCATCTTCCTGTACGGCGGCAACGACGGCCTGAACACCGTCGTGCCGACCGATGCGGCGCGCTACAACCAGTACGCCGCCGTGCGCGGCAAGCTGGCGATCCCCAGCAGCCGCCTGGTGCCGCTGGCCGGCATGACCTACGGGCTGCACCCGGCGCTGGCCGGCCTGCAGGCCGCGGCCGACGACGGCCACATCGCGCCGGTGTTCAACGTCGGCCCGCTGATCAAGCCGCTGACCAAGGCCGAGTTCCGCGCCGCGTCGTCCAGCGTCGGCGTGCTGCCCGATTCGCTGTACTCGCACTCCGACCAGCAGTACCTGTGGGAGAACGGCACCGGCGATTCGCTCGAGCCCACCGGCTGGGGCGGCCGCGCCTCGGACGCGCTGGCCACCGTGAATCCGGTGATCTCGCTGAGCGGCACGCCGCGCTTCGGCATCTCGCGCACGCACACGCCGCTGGTGCTGCCGAACACGCCGGGCGACACCTTCGGCGCCTACGAGATGCAGCCCGAAGACCTGARGGTCGCGTGGAAGGCCGAGCGCAAGGCGGCCATCGATGCGATGTACCAGCAGCAGCAAGAGCTCGCGCTGGCCAATGCCTACACGGCGATCCAACGCGACGCCTTCAGCGTGTCGGACCGGCTCTCGGGCCTGGTGAAGATCGTGCCGGGCGGCGCCGGGGCCACCGCCGCGATCGACACCGCCTTCGCACCGCTGATCTCGGGCGGCAAGATCGGCACCGGCCTCGGCCGCCAGCTGTACCAGATCGCGAAGCTGGTGTCGGGCAACGCGACGGTGCAGGGCAACCGGCAGATCTTCTTCGCGCAGATGAGCGCGTTCGACACGCACGGCAACCAGGCCGTCGACGGCAGCCCGGCCGACGGCCAGCATGCGCAATTGCTGAAGGAGCTGGGCGATGCGCTGGGCGCGTTCTACCGCGCGATGAAGGCGCTGGGCCTGGGCGAATCGGTGACGGCCTTCACGCAGAGCGATTTCGGCCGCACCTTCGTGCCGAACAACAGCATGGGCACCGATCACGCCTGGGGCAATCACCACCTCGTGGTGGGCGGCGCGGTGAAGGGCGGGCGCGGCTACGGCAGCTACCCCGACCTCACGCTCGGCGGGCCGAACGATGTCGGCGTCGACACCTGGGAGCAGCAGGGCCGCTGGATCCCGACCTCGTCGGTGGACCAGTACGCGGCCACGATGCTCGGCTGGTTCGGCGCGAGCGATGCGCAGCTGCGCACGGTGCTGCCGAACCTGGCGAACTTCGGGAGCGCGACGAAGCTGGGGTTTCTCTGAACCGCCGGCTCAGGCGGGCACGACCCCGTCGCGCCCATACAGCCGCGTCAGCAGCGCCAGCTCGTGCGCATGGACCGGCTTCACCTGGTCCCAGCTGAAGCGCCATTCCCAGTAGCCCGAGGGCTTGCCGGGGAAGTTCATGCGGTCGGTGCCCGGCAGCCGCAGCACGTCCTGCATCGGGTGCACGGCGGTATCGGCCACCGACGCGCAGGCGGTGCGGATCAGGTCCCAGGCGATGTCGGCGCCGTCGGTCGGCAGGTAGGCCGACGCATGGCGCCGCTGTGCCTCGGTGGCGGTGGCCCACCAGCCGAGGCTGGTGTCGTTGTCGTGCGTGCCGCTGTAGACGACGGTGTCGGCCTCGTGGTTGTGCGGCAGGAACGGGTTGGCGCTGTCGCCGCCGAACGCGAAGTGCAGGATGCGCATGCCGGGCAGCGAGAACTTGCGGCGCAGCGCCTCGACGTCCGGCGTCACGACGCCCAGGTCCTCCGCGATGATCGGCAGCGTGCCCAGTGCCTCGGCGATGGCATCGAACAAGGCCTCGCCCGGCCCCGGCCGCCAGTGGCCGCGGATCGCGGTCTCTTCGCTGGCCGGGATCTCCCAGTAGCTCGCGAAGCCGCGGAAGTGGTCGATGCGCACGATGTCGACCAGCTCGAAGGTGCGGCGGATGCGCTCCACCCACCACGCATAGCCCTCGGCCGCATGCGCGCTCCAGCGGTACAGCGGGTTGCCCCAGCGCTGGCCGGTCTCGCTGAAGAAGTCCGGCGGCACGCCGGCCACCACCGTCGGCTGCCCCGTCGCATCGAGTTCGAACAGGTCCTGCCGCGCCCACACCTCGGCGCTCTGGTAGGCGATGAAGATCGGCGCATCGCCGATCACCTGCACGCCGCGGCTGGTCGCGTGGTCTTTCAGGCGCTCCCATTGCACGAAGAACTGCCACTGGCAGAACTTCCAGAACGCGATGCGTTCGGCATGCTGCAGGCGCGCCGCCGCGAGCGCGGCCGGCTCGYGCTGCGYGAGGCCGGCACCCCAGTCGCACCACGGCGCCCAGTCGTGGTGGTCGGCCAGCGCCATGAAGAGCGCGTAGTCGTCGATCCAGCTCGCGTGTTCGGTGCAGAAGGCCTGCAGCTCGTGCGCCTGCTGCGGCGTGACGGTGGCCGCGAAGCGCCGTGCGGCGCGCGCCAGCCGGTCCATGCGGTAGGGCCAGACGGCCGCGAAGTTCAGCCGGTGCGCCTCGATGCCGTCGGGCGGCAGCAGCTCGTCGGCGGTCAGCCAGCCGTGCCGGCCGAGCTCGGCCAGGTCGATCAGCAGCACGTTGCCGGCAAAGGCCGAGCTGCTCATGTAGGGCGAGTTGCCCGGGCCGATGCCGCCCAGCGGCAGCATCTGCCACAGCCGCTGCCGCGCCGTCGCGAGCCAGTCGACGAAGTGGTACGCGGCCGGCCCGAAATCGCCGCTGCCGTGCGGGCCTGGCAGCGAGGTGGGGTGCAGCAGCACGCCGCTGGCGCGGGGGAATCTCATGGTGGCTGTCCCTGGGTCACGGTGGCAAAGACCAGCAGCACGAGGCTGTGTGCCGCCAGCGCCAGCGGAGTGTGCACCATCGGCTGCTGCGGCGACACGGCCGCCGTGTCGAGCAGCACCCGCCAGCGGCCGGGTGGCAGCGCGAACGGCAGGTCGGTGTCGCCGGCGTTCATCATCAGCAGCAGGGCCTCGCCGGGCTGCCCCGGTGCGCCGATGCGGGCACCGAGCACCCGCTGCGCCGGATCGCCCCAGTCCTCGCCCGCGAGCGGCGTGCCATCGGCCTGCAGCCAGCCGAGGTCGACGCGGCCCTGCGCATCGGCGACGCCGCTGTACCAGCGGTCGGCCAGCGGCCGGTGCGCGCGGCGCAGTGCCAGCACCTGCGCGGTGAACGCGATCAGCGCTTCATCGGCACGCGACCAGTCGATCCAGCTGGTCGCGTTGTCCTGGCAGTAGGCGTTGTTGTTGCCGCCCTGCGAATGCCCGAGTTCGTCGCCGGCGCACAGCATCGGCGTGCCCTGCGACAGCAGCAGCGTGGCCAGCAGCGCGCGCTGCAGCCGGCCGCGCAAGGCCCGCACCACCGGGTCGTCGCTCGGGCCCTCGACGCCGGCGTTCCAGCTGTGGTTGTGGTCGTGCCCGTCGCGGTTGCCTTCACCGTTCGCCTCGTTGTGCTTGCGCTCGTGACTGACCAGGTCGGCCAGCGTGAAGCCGTCGTGCGCGACGATGAAGTTGACCGAGTCGGCCGGCGCCCGACCATGCACCTGGAACAGGTCCGACGAGGCGCACAGCCGCTGCGCCAGGTCACCGCGCGTGGTCTCGCCGCGCAGCCAGAAGCTGCGCACCGTGTCGCGGAAGCGGTCGTTCCATTCGGCCCAGCCGGTTGGGAACTGGCCGAGCTGGTAGCCGCCGAAGCCGATGTCCCACGGTTCGGCGATCAGCTTCACGGTGGACAGCAGCGGATCCTGCGCGATCGCGTGGAAGAACGCGGCGTCGGCGTCGAAGCCGCCGCCGGTGATCCGGCTGCGGCCGAGCACCGGCGCGAGGTCGAAGCGGAAGCCGTCGACGTGCATCTCGCCGACCCAGAAGCGCAGCGAATCCATCACCAGCTGCAGCACGCGCGGATGGCCCAGGTTCAGCGTGTTGCCGGTGCCGGTGTCATTGACGTACAGCGCGGGGTTGTCGGGCCGCAGCCGGTAGTACGCGGCGTTGTCGAGGCCGCGGAAGTGGATCGTGGGCCCGAGCTCGTCGGTCTCGGCGCTGTGGTTGTAGACCACGTCGAGGATCACCTCGATGCCGGCCGCATGCAGCCGCCTGACCATCGCGCGGAACTCGTCGCGCGCCGAGGCGCCCGGCGATGCGAGCGCAGGGCTCGGGCAGAAGAAKCCGATGGTGTTGTAGCCCCAGTAGTTGCGCAGCCCCATGCGCACCAGGCGTTCCTCGTCGATCGCCTGGTGCACCGGCAGCAGGCTGACCGCGGTGACACCCAGCCGCTTCAGGTGCGCGATGGCGGCGTCGCTCGCCAGGCCCGCATAGGTGCCGCGCTGCGCCTCGGGCACGCCGGGATGCAGCCGGGTGAAGCCCTTCACGTGCAGCTCGTACAGCACCGTGTCGGCCAGCGGCGTGCAGGGCGGCGCATCCGTACCCCAGTCGAAGCCGTCGCGCACGACGCGCGCCTTCAGCGCCCGTTCTCCATCCCACTCGAAGCGGCCGACGATCTCGCGCGCATACGGGTCGAGCAGCAGCTGGTCCGGGTTGAAGCGGTGCCCGCGCTCCGGCTGCCACGGGCCGTGCGCGCGCAGGCCGTACACCAGCCCCGGCTGCGCGCCCGGCAGGTAGCCGTGCCACACCTGCTGCGTGTGGCCGGGCAGGGCGGTGCATGAGCGCTGCTGCGTGCCGGTCTCGTCGAACAGGCACAGGTCGATGCCTTGCGCATGTTCCGAGAAGACCGCGAAGTTGATGCCGTGGCCGTCCCAGTGCGCACCCAGCGGCCACGGGCGGCCCGCCTCCAGGCCTGTCATCAGGTGGCCGACCACTCGAGGAACACGGTGGCCAGCGGTGGCAGCGTCAGCATCACCGACTGCGCGCGGCCCTGCCACGGCACGTCTTCCGAGCGCGCGGCGCCGAGCGGCGTGCCGACGTTGCTGCCGCCGTAGTGCGCCGAATCGGTGTTGATGCGCTCGCGGTACTCGCCCGGCCGCGGCACGCCGACGCGGAACCCCTGGCGCACCGTCGGTGTCAGGTTGGCGACGACCAGCACGGTAGCGCCCCCGTGGCGGCCGTGCCGCACGAAGCTGATCACCGAATGCTCGGCATCCTGGTGGTCGATCCACTCGAAGCCGGCCGGGATGAAATCCTGCTCGTACAGCGCCGGCGTGGCCCGGTAGAAGCGGTTCAGGTCGCGCACCAGCCGCTGCATGCCTTCGTGCAGGCCATCGGAAAGAAGATGCCAGTCGAGGCTCTGGTCATGGTCCCACTCGCGCTCCTGCGCGAACTCGCCGCCCATGAACAGCAGCTTCTTGCCCGGGTGCCCGAACATGAAGCCGTAGTAGGCCCGCAGGTTCGCGAACTTCTGCCAGCGGTCGCCCGGCATCTTCGCGATCAGCGAGCCCTTGCCGTGCACCACCTCGTCGTGCGAGAGCGGCAGCACGAAGTTCTCGTTGAAGGCATACACCAGCCCGAAGCTCATCTCGCCGTGGTGGTGCTTGCGGTGCACCGGGTCGCGCGCCATGTACTTCAGCGTGTCGTGCATCCAGCCCATGTTCCACTTGTAGTGGAAGCCGAGGCCGCCGGCGAAGGTGGGCCGCGACACCGCCGGGAAGGCGGTCGATTCCTCGGCCAGCGTGACGGCCTGCGCCCGCTCGATGCCCACCACCTCGTTCATGCGCTTCAGGAACGCGATGGCCTCGAGGTTCTCGCGCCCGCCGTGCACGTTCGGGATCCACTCGCCCGGCTCGCGGCTGTAGTCGCGGTACAGCATCGAGGCGACCGCATCGACGCGCAGCCCGTCGACGTCGTAGCGCTCCAGCCAGTACAACGCATTGCCGACCAGGAAGTTGCGCACCTCGGTGCGCCCAAGGTTGTAGATCAGCGTGTTCCAGTCGTTGTGGAAGCCTTCGCGCGGGTCGGCGTATTCGTACAGGTGCGTGCCGTCGAACTGCGCGAGGCCGTGCACGTCGCTCGGGAAATGCGCCGGCACCCAGTCGAGCAGCACGCCGAGGCCGGCCGAATGGCAGCGGTCGACGAAGCGCCGGAAGCCCGGGCCGTCGCCGAAGCGCGCGGTGGGCGAATACAGCCCCACCGGCTGGTAGCCCCACGAGCCGTCGAACGGGTGCTCGCTGACCGGCATCAGCTCGAGGTGCGTGAAGCCCATGTCCTGTGCATACGGCACCAGCGTGTCGCCGAGCTCGTCCCAGCTCAGCCAGCGGTCGCCTTCCTCGGGCTTGCGGCGCCACGAGCCGAGGTGCACCTCGTAGATGCTGACCGGCGCGTCGAGCGCGTTCGACTGCTGGCGCTGCGCCGAGGCCGGCGCGAGCCGCGGCATGTGCGAGACCACGCTCGCGGTGGCCGGCCGCAGCTCGGACTGCAGCGCGTACGGGTCGGCCTTCTGCGGCAACACGTGGCCGTCGGCGGTGCGGATCTCGTACTTGTAGCGCGCGCCTTCGGCGATGCCGGGCAGGAAGATCTCCCACACGCCGCACTCGCGGCGCAGCCGCATCGGGTGGATGCGGCCGTCCCAGTGGTTGAAGTCGCCGACCACGCTGACGCGCGACGCGTTCGGCGCCCACACCGCGAAGCTGGTGCCGCTGACGCCTTCCATCACGCGCACCTGCGCGCCCAGCGTCTCGTACGGCCGCAGGTGCGTGCCCTCGGCCAGCAGCCACACGTCGAGCTCGCCGAGCACCGGCGGGAAGCGGTAGGGGTCGTCGACGGTGGAGACGCTGCCGTCGGCCCAGGTGAACTGCAGGCGGTGCGTGCCGGCGGCGCTGCCGAGCATGCCCTCGAACACGCCGTCGGGGTGCAGCTGCGTCAGCAGCGACAGCGGCTGGCCGCTGGAGACATCCACGGCCAGCGCCGCGCGGGCACCGGGCTGGAAGCAGCGCAGCCAGCGCTGCCCGCTCGTATCGACGTGCGCGCCGAGCACCGAGAACGGATCACCGTGGCGGGCGTGGCGGATGTCCTCGATCTCGGCGGCGGTCAGCATGGGAGGCGGTGGCAACGACGGGGTGTCATTGTCAGGCAACCGATCGCAGCGCCGCCGCGGCCTTCAGCTCGGGGTCGATGTTCCAGATGTCGCGCGCGTACTCGCGGATCGTGCGGTCGGCCGAGAACGCGCCCATGCCGGCCACGTTGGCGATCGCGCGCGCGATCCAGGCCTCGCGGTGGCCATACAGCGTGTCCACGCGTTGCTGCGTTTGCACGTAGGCGTCGTAGTCGGCGAGCAGCAGGTAGTGGTCGCCGCCCCACAGCAGTGAATCGACGAGTGGGYGGTAGCGGTCGTGCTCGTCGGGCGAGAACAGGCCGCCGGAGATCGCGTCGAGCACCGCCTTCAGCGCCGGGTTGCCGTCGTAGTGGCGCATCGGGTGGTAGCCCGAGGCCTTCAGCGCCTGCACCTCGGGCGTCTTCAGCCCGAAGATGAAGATGTTGTCGTCGCCGACGCTCTGGCGGATCTCGATGTTCGCGCCGTCGTCGGTGCCGATCGTCAGCGCGCCGTTCAGTGCGAGCTTCATGTTGCCGGTGCCCGAGGCTTCGGTGCCGGCAGTGGAGATCTGCTCCGACAGGTCGGCGCCCGGCATGATGACCTCGGCCACCGAGACGCCGTAGTTCGGGATGAACACCACGCGCAGCTTGCCGCCGACGCGCGGATCGGCGTTGACCACCGTGCCCACGTCGTGGATCAGCCGGATGATCGACTTCGCCGTCTGGTAAGACGACGCGGCCTTGCCGGCGAAGATCACGGTGCGCGGCACCCAGGGCAGCGTCGGGTTCTCGATGATCGCCAGGTAGCGCGTGACGACGTGCAGCACGTTCAGCAGCTGGCGCTTGTACTCGTGGATGCGCTTGACCTGCACGTCGAACAGGCTGCCCGGGTCGACGTGGATGCCGGTGTGGCGCTGGATGTGCTCGGCCAACCGCTTCTTGTTGTTGAACTTGATCGCGGCGAACTTGCTGCGGAAGGCCTCGCTGCCGGCGTGCTCCTTCAGCTGCGCGAGCTGGTCGAGGTCGAGCCGCCAGCCGCGGCCGAGCGTCTGGTCGAGCAGGTGCGCCAGGCCCGGGTTGGCCTGCGCCAGCCAGCGCCGCGGCGTGACGCCGTTGGTCATGTTCGTGAAACGGCTCGGGTACAGCGACGCGAAGTCCGCGAAGATGGTCTTGGTCAGCAGCTCGGAATGCAGTGCCGAGACGCCGTTGACCTTGTGGCTGCCGACGATCGACAGGTTGGCCATGCGCACCCGGCGCTCGCCCGATTCGTCGATCAGCGACAGGCGCCGCAGGAAGCCGTCGTCGCCGGGGCGCTGCTTGGCCGCCAGGTCGAGGAACTCCTGGTTGATGCGGAAGATGATCTCCAGGTGGCGCGGCAGCACCTGCTGCATCAGCGACACCGCCCAGGTCTCGAGCGCCTCGGGCATCAGCGTGTGGTTGGTGTACGAGAAGGTCTTCTGCGTGACCTCCCAGGCGGCGGCCCAGGGCATCGCGTGGTCGTCGCACAGCACGCGCATCAGCTCGGCCACGCCGATCGCCGGGTGCGTGTCGTTCAGGTGGATCGCGACCTGGTCGGCCAGGTTCTGCAGGCTGTCGTGCTCGTCGAGGTGGCGGGCGACGATGTCCTGGATCGACGCGCTGGTGAAGAAGTACTCCTGGCGCAGCCGCAGCTCGCGGCCGGCCGGGGTGCTGTCGTTCGGGTACAGCACCCACGAGATGTTCTCGTACTCGTTCTTGACGCTGGCCGCGCGGGCGTAGTCGCCGGTGTTGAAGGCGTTCAGGTCGATGTGGGCGGGCGCGGCCGCCTTCCACAGGCGCAGCGTGCTGACCTTCTGCGTGCCGTGGCCGGGGATCACCATGTCGTAGGCCTTGGCCTCGACCGAGCCGGCCGGGCGCCACACCGGGTGCGTCTTGCCGTCGTGCATGTGCTGCTCGACATGGCCGCCGAAGCGCACCGGGTAGCTGATGCCGGGCCGCGGGAACTCCCACGGCGTGCCGTCGGCGAGCCAGGGGTCGGGGTGCTCGACCTGGCGGCCGTGCGCGATGCCTTGCGCGAACATGCCGTACTCGTAGCGGATGCCGTAGCCGAACGACGGCAGGCCGAGCGTGGCCATCGAGTCGAGGAAGCAGGCGGCCAGCCGGCCCAGGCCGCCGTTGCCGAGCGCGGCATCGGGCTCGTGGTCGGCCACGTCTTCGAGCGTCTGCGCGTGCAGGGCGACGGCCGCGGCGGCCGGTTCGCGCAGGTCGAGTGCCGCGAGCGCGTTCGACAGCGTGCGGCCGATCAGGAACTCCATCGACAGGTAGCAGACGCGGCGGGCTTTCGCGGTTCGCTCGATGGCCTGCGTCTGGACCCAGCGCTCCGACAGCTGCTGGCGTGCGACCTGGGCCACGCCGTGCATCAGGTCGACCGGGGTGGCGGCGGGCGGCGCGACGCCGACGGTCTTCAGCAGCTGCTCGTCGAGGCTGGCCTGCATCTGCTGGGGGGTGATCTGTTGTGTCATGGAGGGGGAGCTCATCGGCGGGGATCCTGCAGTGTGGGCCAGACTTTGCTCGTTTGTCCCGGCGTGCGCAAGCGCGGGGGCAGTGCTTCAATGCGGTGCGGGCCGTGCACAATCGCAGCGCGCCGCGACCCTTCCTGGAGACATCATGCAACCCATCGATCTTGCGTTGAGCCTCGACCTGCCCAAGCGCGCCGTCGCGCTGGTGCTGGCCGGCGGCCGCGGCAGCCGCCTGAAGAACCTGACCGACCGCCGCGCCAAGCCGGCCGTCTACTTCGGCGGCAAGTTCCGCATCATCGATTTCGCGCTGTCGAACTGCCTGAACTCCGGCATCCGGCGCATCGGCGTGATCACGCAGTACAAGTCGCACAGCCTGCTGCGCCACCTGCAGCGCGGCTGGGCCTTCCTGAAGAGCGAGATGAACGAGTTCGTCGACCTGCTGCCGGCCCAGCAGCGCAACGACGACGAGAGCTGGTACCGCGGCACTGCCGACGCCGTCTACCAGAACCAGGACATCCTCGCGAGCTACGGCGCCGACTACGTGGTGGTGCTGGCCGGCGACCACATCTACAAGATGAACTACGCGCTGATGCTGGCCGACCACGTCGCCAAGGGGCGCGAGTGCACGGTGGGCTGCATCGCGGTGCCGCGCGCGGAGGCGGTGGCCTTCGGCGTGATGGCAGTCGACCGCGACAACCACATCACCGAGTTCGTCGAGAAGCCGGCCGACCCGCCGCCGATGCCGGGCCGCCCCGACATGGCGCTCGCGAGCATGGGCATCTACATCTTCAACGCGCGCTACCTCTACAAGGAGCTCGAGCGCGACATGAACGACGCCGATTCGAGCCACGACTTCGGCAAGGACATCATCCCGCGCGCGGTGCGCAACGGCCAGGCCTCGGCGCACCCGTTCGAGCTGAGCTGCGTCAGCACGCGGCACGGCGAGGCACCGTATTGGCGCGATGTCGGCACCATCGACGCGTACTGGGACGCCAACATCGACCTCACCGCCACCGACCCGCTGCTGAACCTGTACGACAAGCGCTGGCCGATCTGGACCTACCAGGAGCAGCTGCCGCCGGCCAAGTTCGTGCACAACCAGGACGACCGCCGCGGCATGGCCGTGGAGTCGCTGGTGTCGGGCGGCTGCATCGTCTCGGGCTCGGTCACGCGCACCGTGCTGTTCTCGAGCGTGCGGGTGCACTCGCACGCGGTCGTCAGCTGGTCGGTGCTGCTGCCGGGCGCGCAGATCGGCCGCGGTGCGCGGCTCACGCGCGTGGTGGTCGACCGCGCCTGCGTGATCCCCGACGGCATGGTGATCGGCGAGGATGCCGAACTCGATGCCGAGCGCTTCTACCGTTCCGAGAACGGCATCACCCTTGTCACGCGCGACATGCTCGCCAAACTTACCGCCTGATCACTGCATGAAAGTCCTCCAGGTCGCCGCTGAAATCTTCCCGCTGGTCAAGACCGGCGGCCTGGCCGACGTGGCCGGTGCCTTGCCCCAGGCGCTGGCGCGCGCCGGTGCCGACGTGCGGGTGGTGCTGCCCGGCCTGCCGGCCATCGCCGACGCGGTGCTGCACCAGAAGACCGTCTGCGAGATCGGCGCCGCCTTCGGCGCCGCGCGCGTGCGGCTGACGCTCGGCACCATGCCGTACAGCGGGCTGCCGGTCTACGTGGTCGACGCGCCGTACCTGTACCGGCGCGGCGGCAGCCCGTACCAGGCGCCCGACGGCAACGAGTGGTCCGACAACGCCCAGCGTTTCGCGCTGCTCGGCTGGGTGGCGGCCCACATCGCCGCCGGCGAGTTCGACCCCGACTGGGTGCCCGACGTGCTGCACACGCACGACTGGCATGCGGCGATGGCCTGCGCCTACGCCCATGCGCACGCGCCGACGCGCGCCGCGCGGGTCTTCACGGTGCACAACCTGGCCTACCAGGGGCTGTTCCCGGCCGGCGATTTCAACCTGCTGGGGCTGCCGGCGCGCTACATGGCGGCCTCGGGCGTCGAATACCACAGCCAGCTGTCGTTCATGAAGGCGGGGCTGAAGTTCGCCGACCGCGTGACGACCGTCAGCCCGACCTATGCGCGCGAGATCGCGACCCATGAATACGGCTGCGGGCTCGACGGCGTGATCCGCGGCCGCGGCGGCGATGTCTGCGGCATCCTGAACGGCGTCGATCCCGAGGTGTGGAACCCGGCCACCGACGCGGGCATCGCGAAGCGCTACCAGGCCGATTCACTGGTCGGCAAGGCGGTCTGCAAGCATGCATTGCAGACCGAACTGGGGCTGGAGCGGCGGGCCGACGCGCCGGTGTTCGGCGTCGTCAGCCGGCTCACATCGCAGAAGGGGCTCGACCTGGTGCTGGCGGCGCTGCCGGGCATCCTGCAGCGCGGCGGCCAGCTCGCGCTGCAGGGCAACGGCGACCGCGCGCTGGAGGCCGCCTTCGAAGGCGCGGCGCGCGCGCACCCGGCGCAGGTGGCGGTGCGCACCGTGTATGACGAGGCGCTCGCGCACCGCATCATCGCCGGCAGCGACGCGCTGCTGATGCCGTCGCGCTTCGAGCCCTGCGGGCTGACGCAGCTGTACGCGCTGCGCTACGGCACGCTGCCGGTGGTGCGGCGCGTCGGCGGGCTGGTCGACACGGTGGTCGACGCGACCGACGAGACGATCCGCACCGACCGGGCGACCGGCTTCTCGTTCGAGCCGGCCAGCTCGATGGCGCTGGAGGTCACGGTCGACCGGCTGCTGCACGCCTTCGGCCAGCCGGCGCTGTGGCAGCAGCTGATGCGCCGCGCGATGGCGCAGGAGTTCTCGTGGGACGTGGCCGCTGCTTCCTACATGCGGCTGTACGCCCAGTGCCGGACGAAGTGAGCCGGCCCCCCCGAATGGGGGCGCCAATCTTGTCGATGGAATTTGCGAGCGAACGCGTTCAAAGTTCGCCCCGACCGGCAGTGGCGCCGGCGTGGAGCAGGGCATGCATTTCCAGGAGCAGACGGTCGGCGACTTCAAGATCTACGCCGGGGCGATCGAGGCGGCGCACGGCGGCTACGTGGCCGCGGTGGTGGTGAAGCAGGTGCATGGCAGCGGCGCGCCGTGCGAGGTGTTCCGTGACGAGGCCATGTGCGACGGCCGCTGCTGGACCGACCCGGAGTCCGCGCTGCACTATGCGTTGACGGCCGGGCGATCGGTGATCCGGGATCGGGCGCGGCTCGAAAACGCCTGAAAACTCACGCGCCGCGCCCCTAGAATCGCCAGCTTCCCCGTCACCCGAACCCATCATGACCCTTCGTTTGAGCGGCCTGACCGGCCTGACCTTTGCCCTGTTCGCCACGGCCTGCGCGAGCCCCGTGCCGGAACCCGAGGCGCAGCCGCAGGACCAGACGCAGGCGAATGCCGCCCCGCTGTGCGAAGTCAAGCCGCGCATCGGCTCCAACATCGTCGCGCGCGACTGCAGCAAGCCGAAGGCGGACGACGGCGTCCCGGTGGGCGCGCTGCTGGGCACGCGCAACATGCACAAGCCGTCGGCTTCCGGCCACTGAACCCGGTCGGCGCATAAGCAACTGCGCATTGCGTCGTTGCCGCCGCGTGGGGCGGCGCTTAGCGTCGCGGGCTCCGTCATTGTCGAGAGCCCATCGATGCCGTACCCTGATCTTCCTGGCGACCCGATCCGCCGCCTGATGCTGGCGGCCGCCGCGGCGAGCCTGCTGCCCGCCGCCGTGCGCGCGGCCGATGCCGACACCGTGCGCATCGGCTTCCAGAAGTCGTCCACGCTGATGATCTTCCTGAAGTCGCGCGGCGTGCTCGAACAGGCGCTGGCAGCGCTGAAGGTCCGCGTGACCTGGCATGAGTTCACCTCGGGGTTGCCGCTGCTGGAGGCGCTGAACATCGGCGCGATCGAGCTGAGCGCCGATGTGGCCGATGCGGTGCCGCCGTTCGCGCTGGCCGCTGGCGCGAAGCTCACCTACTGCGCGATCGAGACGCCGTCGCCCCAGGCGCAGGCGATCGTCGTGCCGAAGGACTCCCCGATCACCGATGTCGCGCAGCTGAAGGGCCGCAAGGTCGCTTTCGCGAAGGGCGCCGGCGCGCACTACCTGCTGCTGGAGGCACTCGCGAAGGCCGGCCTGTCGATCGGCGACATCGAGCCGGCGTACCTGAGCCCGGCCGATGCGCGCGCCGCCTTCGAGAACGGCAGCGTGGCCGCCTGGGTGATCTGGGATCCATTCCTCGCCGCGGTACAGCGCCAGGCCGGCGCACGCATCCTGCTCGACGGCGGTTCGCTGTCGAGCTACCGGCGCTTCTACCTTGCCGCGACGCCGTATGCGCAGCGGCGCCCGGACGTGCTCGGTGCCGTGTTCGCCGAGCTGCAGCGGGCCGGAGAGTGGATCAGGAAGAACCCCGGCCCCGCGGCCGAATGGCACGCGCCGGTGATCGGCCTCGATGCCGCGACCGTGACCGCGGCCAACCAGCGGCGCAGCTACAAGGTGCAGGCCGTCGACGCGGAGGCCCTGGCCGAGCAGCAGCGCATCGCCGATGCCTTCACGCAGGCGCACATCCTGCCGCGCCGCGTCGTGATCGCGGACTCGCCGGTGTGGCGGCCCAGCTGACGCCGTACCGAAAGATCTGACGCCACGCGTCGGCGTTGCAACATGATGTGTGACCGGCGGGGGTGGATCGTGTCGGACAGGGGGCGAGTGGCGCGTGGTCCCATGCTTGCATGCCGAGGGCCATGTCATCGTCCCGTCCCCCCATCCGATCCTCGGCTGCGCTGCTGAGCCTGTTCATGCTCGTTGCCTGCGGCGGCGGCAGCGACAGCAGCGAGGTCAGCCAGAACCCGCCGACCGGCAATGCGCCGAGCCCGTCGCCTGCACCGGCTCCCGCGCCCGCACCCGCGCCGGCTCCTTCGCCCGCTCCGTCTCCGGCGCCCGCGCCAGCGCCAGCGCCAGCGCCTTCTCCTGCACCGGCACCTGCGCCTGCGCCAGCCCCAGCCCCAGCCCCAGCCCCAGCCCCAGCCCCAGCCCCAGCCCCAGCCCCAGCCCCGGCGCCAGCGCCAGCGCCAGCGAGCGACACCGCCTTCTCCGCCATCGACACCAGCAACCGTGCCGAGGTGCTCGCGCGCTACCAGGACGGCTTCATCGCGCTGCGCAAGACCTCGTTCAGCTGGAGCGGCAACGTCACCGGCTGCGCGGCCGGCGACACGCCGCTCGCGTACAAGAACGCGGTGGTCAAGCTGGTCAACTACTACCGCGCGATGGCCGGCCTGCCGGGCGACGTGACGCTGTCGCTGCCGAAATCGGCCCAGGCCCAGCAGGCGGCGCTGATGTTCGATGCGAACGACCAGCTCAGCCACGCGCCGCCCACCACCTGGAAGTGCTACACCGCCGACGGCGCCACTGCCGCCGGCAAATCGAACATCGCCTGGGGCACCAACCTCAACAGCGCCAGCGCCAACAGCTCCGGCATCGGCTCGATCCCGCTGTACGTGATGGACGGCGGCGTCGCGTCGCTCGGCCACCGGCGCTGGGTGTTCAGCCTGGTGCTCGGCGACGTCGGCACCGGCGACACACCGCAGGGCAATGCGCTGTGGGTGCTCGGCAACACGCATGCGGCGCCGAGCGTGCCGAACGGCATGTCGTGGCCGCCGCGCGGCTACGTGCCATGGGACAGCAGCATTGCCGAGCCGGCGATGCGCTGGTCGTTCTCGTACCCGGGTGCGGATTTCTCGGCCGCCACCGTGGCGATGACCGATGACGCCGGTGCGGCCGTGCCGGTGACCGGCGTGGCCGAACTCGACAAGGGCTATGCCGAGAACACGATGGCCTGGTCGATCGGCGGCACCGGGCAGCCGTGGTCGCGGGCGCCGGCCGACACCCGGCTCGGCGTGACGGTGTCGAACGTCAAGATCGGCGGCGTCGCGAAGAGCTTCAGCTACAGCGTGACCTTCATCAAGCCCTGATCGTCAGCGTCCGCCGGTCGCGGTGAAGGCCGCGGCCAGCTTCGCGAACAGCGGCAGCACGCTCGCGTCGTCGGCCTGCAGCAGGCGATCGCCGACGTAGAGCTCGGTCGCGCTCCAGCCCGGCACCTCGGCTGCGCGCACGTGGCCGAAGAGCCAGCAGCGGTCGTGCATGGCGAGCCCATCGCGCGCGTCGAGCACCGCGTCGGGCGGCGCATCGAAGAACAGGTGCAGCAGGTTGGTCTGCGGCACCCGCGGGTTCACGCGCAGCCCGGGGATCGCATTCAGCCCGGCCGCCAGCGACAGGGCGCGCTGGTACAGCGCCGGCATCAGCGCGAGGCGCTCGTCGAAGCGCATCGCGGCCGACACCAGCATCGGGCTCAGGTGGTAGAGCGTGCCGCCCATGCGCCGGCGCCACAGGCGGGCCTGCGCGATGACATCCTCGCTGCCGGCCAGCATCGCCCCCGACACGGCGCCGATGCCCTTGTACAGCGACACGTAGACCGATTCGAAGCCGGCGGCGATCTCGGCCGGGCTGCGCTGGTAGAACGCCGAACACTCCCACAGCCGCGCGCCGTCGAGGTGCAGCGGCATCGAGCGCCGATGGGCCGCAGCGTGCAGGGCCTGCAGCTCCTCCCACGTGGGCAGCTGGCCGCCGGCCTCGCGGATCGGCAGCTCGACGATCGCGCACGCGAGCGGCTGGCGCACCGCGTCCAGGTCGGCCGCGAGCATCGGCCGCAGGCGGTCGCCGACCGGGACGGCATGGCACTGCAGCAGCGCGCTGAAGGCTTCCTCTTCGTGCAGTGCGAGGTGCGACGTGGGATGCAGGCCGAAGCGCGGCAGCCGCGCCGCCTCGGTGTGAATGCGCAGCGCCGCGAGCTGCGCCATCACGCCGCTGGGCATGAAGACCGCGGCCGGCTTGCCGAGCAGCGCGGCGATCTTGCGTTCGAAGTCGGCGGCCAACGCGCCGTTGCCGTAGTGGTCGTGCTCGACGCCGTGGGCTTCGTACCAGGCGGCCATGCGGGCGAACTCCTCGGCCGGCGTGGGCGTGGCGAAGTCGGGGACGACCAGCGTGCACTGGCGGCGCAGTTGCTGGCGTTGTTCGGGGCTGAGGGGCATGAGCGGCTCGAAGGCGGGGAGTCCGCATTGTCAGAAAAAATGGGCCAACTGCTCTGGATTGCAAAAAATCTGGGCTGCCGACAGGAAAAGTGGGTCTCAGGTCGAGTGCGGAGATCCTCGGCGTGTCAGGACTGAAAGCGTTTCCAGTTTCCCCCGCCTGTTACGTAACACGGCGCAATCGGCGCGACGCATCCGGACATCCATCGCCTGCTGGAACGGCGCGGCCTGGTGCGGCACGAGCGGGTTTCGGCTTGTTGCAATGACCCCGTTCCCGGGGTCGGGACGCCCCTCCAGAATCCGCCTGCATTCACAGGGGGAGAGCACCTTCATGGCACACCACAATACGGTCCGCACGGGCCACCGGATCTCGTTGCTGCCGCTGGCGATCGCCGCGGCGGCGGTCGTCGCAGCCTGCGGCAGCGGGGACGACGGCGCGTCGTCCGCCAACGGCAGCGCCGCTGCGCAAGGCGCCGGCCGCGAGGCTGCGGCAGGCGTTTCCACCGCGACGCTGCCGGTCGGCCGCTACGTGATCGTCAATGCGCTGAGCGGCAAGTGCGTCGACGTGGCGGCCGCCAGCACCGCCGATGGCGGCAACATCCAGCAGGCCGCCTGCAACTCGAACATGG
>NZ_JBFUFQ010000035.1:0-39147 GCF_056403355.1 Rhizobacter sp. P2_H3
CGGGGCGCTGCCGCTGCTGGGCAACCTGGACGATCCCGCGACGCTCGGCCGCCTCGCCGGCCTGGCCGACGCGGTGCTGCACCTGGCGCCGCCGCCGGGTGAGGGGCCGAGCGATCCGCGCACCGCGGCGCTGCTGCACGCGCTGGCCCGCTCGACGCGCGTGCGTCGCATCGTCTACGGCAGCACCAGCGGCGTGTATGGCGATGCCGGCGGTGCGCGCTTCGACGAGACCCGCGCGCCGCTGCCGGCCAGCGACCGCGCGCGGCGGCGCGTGGATGCCGAAGCGCGGCTGCGCTGGCACGGCAGGCGCTTCGGGGTGGCGGTGACGATCCTGCGCATCCCCGGCATCTACGCCGCCGACCGGCCGGGCGGGCACCCACGCGAGCGGCTGGCACGCGGCACGCCGGTGCTGCGCGCCGAAGACGACGTGTACACCAACCACATCCATGCCGACGACCTGGCGCGCGCCTGCATCGCCGCGCTGCACCGCGGCCTGCCGCAGCGCGTGGTGCATGCGAGCGACGACACCGAGCTGAAGATGGGCGACTACTTCGACCTGGCCGCCGACCTGTGCGGCCTGCCGCGCCCGCCGCGCATCACGCGCGACGAGGCGCGGAAGCAACTGCCGGCGATGCAGATGTCGTTTCTCTCGGAGTCGCGCCGGCTCGACAACCGGCGGCTGCGTGAAGAGCTGCGGTTGAAGCTGCGCTACCCGACGGTGCGCGACGGCTTGCTCGCTTGACTTGATCGAGGTCAGACCCCGAGCGACTGGGTCAACGTCTTCATGCGATCGGTGGCGCGCGCCTTCAGCGTCTGCGTCTCGTCGCCGCGCTGCACCTCGAGCGTGACCTCGCGCTCGGGCGTGCTGCCGCGCCACAGCGTCTTGTAGAAGCGCTCCAGCCCGCCGACCGCGACGCCGTCGATGCGCAGGATCAGGTCGCCGGCCTGCAGCCCGGCGGCCTCGGCCGGGCTGCCGCGGTTCACCTTGACGACACGCACCTGCCCGCCGGATTCGACGCAGTTCACGCCGAGCCACGGCCGGTGGCTCATCGCGGTGCTGCCGCTCTCGCGCATCTCCTTCAGGATCGGCTTCAGCAGGTCGACCGGCACGAACATGTTGCCGGGCAGCCGCGGCGCGTCGGCGCCGGCGGCGTCGGCGACGATCAGCGAGCCGATGCCCAGCAGCTCGCCGTTGGCGTTGAAGAGCGCGGCGCCGCTGTGGTCGGTGCGTGGCGGCGAGGTGAACAGCGCGCCGTCGATGTGGTACTCCCAGTAGCCGGAGAAAGCACGCCGCGACACGACGCGCGCGAGGCTCAGCTCGCCCTGGCCGGCGGGCGAGCTGCCGCTGACGATCATCACCGGCTCGTCGGACGCGAGCTGGCTGGTGTCGCCGAGCGGTGCGGGCGGCAGGCGCAGCGGCGCGAGCGGCTGCAGCAAGCCGAAGCCGGACGCCTGGTCGTAGGCGACGACGCGGGCCGGCACGATGCGCGCGGAGTCGAGCTGCAGGTCGACCTGGTCGGCCTCGAGGATCAGGTAGCCGATGGTGAGCACGAGGCCGTCGGTGCCGATGACGACGCCGGAGCCGAGGCGCAGCTTGCCGAGGGTCTCGGCCGAGGTGGCGTGGCCGAGCGCCTGGACCTGCACGCCGACCACCGCGGCCGCGGCGCGGGCGAGCAACTCGCCTTGCTCCTTCAGCGTGGCATCGTCATCGGCTGGTGCTGCCGCGAGCGCGGCGCTGCACGCGGCCCATGCCCCGAGCAGCCAGCCGGCTGCCCACCTGCGCGCGATGCGGCGCGTTGCCTGAAGCCGATCGTTCATGGGCCCTCCGAACGAGAAACTCGTGCGGTGAGCATGAGCGCTTCGGCCCGTCCCTGGGCGAGGCGGGGGCTTTCCGCGGCGTGAAATCAGCGCCGGCCGAACGGTGGCTGGCCGCGCCAGTAGCGGATCATCAGCCAGCCGCCGAAGATGCCGCCGAGGTGGGCGAAGTGGGCGATGCCGGCCATCGTGCCGGTGACGCCGAACAGCAGTTCGAGGCCGCCGTAGATTGCGACGAAGGTCTTGGCCTTCATCGGGATCGGCGGGATCAGCGGCACGATGGTGCGGTTCGGGAACATCATCGCGAAGCCGAGCAGCAGCCCGAACAGGCCGCCCGACGCGCCGACGGTCGGAAAGTTCGCGCCCATCAGCGCGCAGACGATGAGCTGGAAGCCGGCTGCCGCGACGACGCTGGCCATGAAGAACTGCAGGAAGCGCTTGGCGCCCCACAGGCGTTCGAGCTCGGCGCCGAACATCCACAGGCCGAGCATGTTGAACAGCAGGTGGTTGAAGCTGCCGTGCAGGAAGCCGTAGGTCACGATCTGCCAGGGCAGGAAGCCCGCGCCGATCGGCCACAGGGCCAGGAAGCGGTCGACGACGAAGCCGAGCACGTACTGCAGGCAGAACATGCCCACGTTGATCAGCAGCAGGGCCTGGGTGACGGGAGGCAACGAAGGCATGCAAGGTCCGCAGCAAGGGAAGGGGCGCCAAGGGTACCCGGTTTGGGGATATCCCAGAAAGGCTGTGGCACACTCTCACCCCCTGCACCGGCCTCGGTGGCGAAATTGGTAGACGCGCGGGACTCAAAATCCCGTTCCGCAAGGAGTGTCGGTTCGATTCCGACCCGAGGCACCACCACCCCTTTTTCGCATTCGCGAAAATACGCTGAACTCCCCGATCATCCGCGCCAAACTTGGCGGTGCGGGTGCCGAAGGCTGGATCGAACAAGCGCGGATGGCGAGCCGACAGCATTCGGATCGCGAGGTTCAAGGCGACGATCCCGTTCATCGACAAGCCGCTCACGGAGATCACGCCGGACGACTGGTCGACCTGGCGCGACTCGCCCGCGGCAGGAAGTGTCGATCGCAAGCCTCTCGCGCCAGGTTCGATCGCGCGCGACTTCAACGTGATCCGGGCCATGTGCCGCATCGCACTCGACGAGTGGGGATGGCTCAAGGGCAACGTGCTGACTCGCGTCAAGAGCCCTTCGCCGCCGCCGGGCAAGGAGCGCGTGATGTCGCCGAAGGAGGTGACAACCCGCCGGCAAACCGTTGGACCGGATCGCTGGCGAATAGCGATTCTTTTCATACGGTGCTCGACGCCTGGCTGGAAACACAACGTCGCGCTGAGCCATGACGCGTGGTAAGGCAGGCAGCATCACCAAGGCGGCCGGGGCCCTGCGGGCGCCGCCAGCCTAGACGGACATCGTCCGCGGACCCTTGGCAGCCGCCTCGTCCATCAGGCGGGCGACGTCGGCCAGGAAGCGGTCCACCGCGAGCGGTTTGGTCCAGTACTCGTCGGCGCCGAGTTGGGTGGCGCGCGCGACTTCTTCCG
Source organism: Rhizobacter sp. P2_H3 (assembly GCF_056403355.1). NCBI lineage: Bacteria > Pseudomonadati > Pseudomonadota > Betaproteobacteria > Burkholderiales > Sphaerotilaceae > Rhizobacter > Rhizobacter sp. P2_H3. The sequence continues at coordinate 3,370 of NZ_JBFUFQ010000035.1, forward strand.
GCATCGCGCTGGCAGACAGGGCCACCACGCACAGGTGGCAGGTCGCCGCGTCCGCCTTCACGCGGCGCAGGACTTCCAGCCCGTCGATGTCCGGCAGCTGCATGTCCAGCAGCAGCAGGTCGGGTTGCAGGCTGAGGGCCAGCTCGAAGCCGCTCCTGCCATCGTGCGCGCGGACGAAACGCAGGCCGGCCCAGCGCGCCAGGATCTGCTCGACGAGGAGTGCATTGACGTCGTTGTCCTCGACGTAAAGCACCGTGCCCCGCGGCGCCGCCGGCGCGGTCTGCGGCAGCGGTCGTTCCGGCACGCACGGCACGGACTCGACGCGCGGTAGCGACACGCTCACGCGCGTGCCGATGCCGAGCTTGCTGTCGACGCCGATGTTGCCCTGCATCAGCCGCAAGAGCTGGCGGGTCAGCGCCAGGCCGATGCCGGTTCCTTCGATGGCCCCACGCTCGCGCCCGAGCCGGTTGAACGGCTCGAACAGGTGGGACAGCTGCTCGTTCGTCATCCCGAGGCCGGTGTCCTCGATCTGCAGGTGAACCCACTCGAGTTCCACGCGCAGCGAGACCGTCACGACGCCGCCGGGCCGGTTGTACTTGACCGCGTTGGAGAGCAGGTTCAGCACGACCTGGCGCAGCCGCGTCGGATCGGCGCGCACCCCGACCGGCGCGCAGGCGTCGTAGGCCGGCACCAGCGAGACCGCCCGCTCGTCGGCGGCGCGGCGCGTCATCTGCATCGCTTCGTCGAGCAACGGCAGCAGCGCGAGCGGCTCGGCCTGGACCGCGAGATGGCCGGCCTCGATGCGGGACACGTCGAGCACGTCGTTGATGAGCGTCAGCAGGTGCCACCCCGCCTGCTGCAGCAGGTCGAGCTGCGCCAGTTCAGGCGGCGTGAGGCGCTCCTGCACCCCCTGGCGCAGCAGTTCGGCGAAGCCCAGCACGGCGTTGAGCGGCGTGCGCAGTTCGTGGCTCATGCGCGAAAGAAATTCGGTCTTGGCGCGGCTCGCGGACTCGGCGCGGGCGAGCGCCTCGCGAACCTGCTGGGCCTCGTGCAAGTCGGTGATGTCCAGGCTCATCACCAGCAGGCACGCCTCGCCCATGTAGTCGATCGGCTCGGCGTTGAACAGTTCCTGGGTCGGCCGGGCATCGCCGCGGTGCACGCGCATCATGCGGTTGCGCACCCGGCCGTGGCGCTGGAGCTCGGCGTAGAAGGCCTCGCGATCCTCGTCGCTCAGCCGTGCCGCGAGTTCGACGGTCTGGCGCCCCAGCATCTGCTCGCGCGTCATGCCGATGGCGGCACAGCAAGTGTCGTTGGCCGCGAGCACGCGCCGCTGCGCGATGGAGAGGATCGTCGACGACACCGGCGCGGCGTTGAACAGCAGCTGGAAGCGCTCGAGGCCGGCCTGCACCTCGCGCTGCGCGCGCTCGCGTTCGTGCTCGCGATCGATCGCATCGAGCGCGAGGGAGATGTCGCCGACCAGCTTGTCGAGCAGCTGCATCAACGGCTCGTCGAAGAAGCCGGTGTGGCCTGCAGCCAGCATCAGGACGCCGTCGACACCGCCGCGCCGATGAAAAGGCAGCCATGCGAACGCGTGCACGCCGTGCGCCACGGCCTGGTCGCGCCACGGCGCCGCCCGCGGGTCGTTCTGGTAGTCGTTGCTCGCGATCGGCCGCCCCTCCCGCAGCGCCTGGACCGTGTAGGAGGCCTGCGCCCGCGCCTCGCTGGTGTCCCACGGCTGTGGAACGCCGGCGAGGATCTCGGCCGCCGGCCCGGCCGTGGCGCAGCGGTGGGCGAAGACGCCGTCGAGCACGTATACGCAGGCGACGCGAGCATGGCCCGCGTCGACGCAGATCTCGCAGATCGCCTCGAACAGCCGGGTGCGGTCCTTGATGCGGGTGATTGCCTGGTTGGTCCGCGACAGGGCGTCGTAGAAGTGCGCCATCCGCTGCAGCAGCGCGTGCGCCGCGCCGGCGTGCTTGTCTTCGCTCAGCAGGAGGGCGACCGGCAGGGCCATCGCCAGTGCGAGGGTGGCCGGTCCGAATGCGGTACCCTGGATCAGCGCGGCGTCGGCACCGGACCCTATGGCGAAGCCCAGCCAGCCCGCGCTCGACAGCGCGGCAGCGGCCAACAGCGCGTGGCCGCACTCGCGCTCGCTGCGCGCCCGCACCGCGCAGAGCATGCCGAGCGACAGGTCGAGGCATGGCGCCGCCCAGCGGGCGAGCGTCGGCGGGGCGAGCGCAAGGACCAGGGCCGGACCGACCAGTGCCGCCTTCGTCGCGCGGCGCTGGCCGAGGTAGTCGGCGACCGCCCACGCGATGAGCGCGCGCGGCAGCAGCGCGAACTCCACCGGCAGTGGCCCCGGCCATCCCAGCGTGGTCGCGCCGGCCAGGGCCGAACCGATGGCGGCCTGCAGCAACCACAGGTGACGTTTGCGCCGCCAGATGACGCACAGAAGCGCCGCGACGATGGCAAGCGCAATGGCGACGACTTCTGGCAATCCTGGCGGACGGTACATCGGAGTCCCCTGTCCCGGGCGATGGTAGAGGTCGTCGAGCAGCATGTACAGCCGAATTCGTCGCAGGCGCCCTGCTCCCCCTGGGGCGCCCTGTGCTGGCTGGACACAGCCTTACGCTGGCAAAGAGACCTTGAGTCGACCGGCATGCAGAAGGATCGCTACATCGTCGAAGATGGCCGGAGGTGCAGGAAGTCCTCCACGCGCTGCCAAGTCAATTCTGACGCGCGCTCGTCGTAGTCCGGCAAGCTGGTGTCTGTGTAGAAGTGACCGGCGCGAGGACAGGTGGAACTTGGGCTTGCGCGCCCATGCGTCTCGCCGAGTCTTGCCACATCGCCACCGCGGCAGGCGGCGCGAATTCGACATCCGGATCGCCCACGTGGACCTGTACTGGAAGGCCGGGGCGAGCGGTGTCCGGAATGTCGGCCAGCGCATGAAGCATCAGCACGCCCGCCGTTTGCCCTCGCTCTGGCAGCAGGGTGCCAACCACACCGACGCCCATCGACAGGCCAGCCAGCACGCATCGGCCGGAAGTAGCTGCACGGATCGACGGGCGCGCTGCGTGATGACGGTCCAGCCGATCTCGCGCATCAGCGGGAAACCCTCGTCGAGGGTCGTCGCGGTGCGCGTAAGTAGAGAGCGTCGCACGTGCGCGACGTTCAACTTCAAGTAGGTCGCTCCAGCCACTCGCCGATGTGTGGTGCGGCTGCAGGCAGCACCACCACATTGGCGCCCGAATCGCGCAGGTCCTCCGGCAGCAGTGGGGGGCGGACAAAGAAGAAATAGCTGCCCAGGCCCACCAGCCACACGCCGCAGACTGCGAACAGCCAATCTCCAAGACTGCGTTGACCTCGAGGTTCCACGCTCACTCCACGGTGACTGTCCGCAGGCGCAGAGCGTTGCCGATGACACTGACCGACGACAGGGCCATCGCAGCAGCGGCGACCACCGGTGACAGCAGCAGTCCGAAGAACGGATACAGCACTCCMGCCGCGAGCGGGATACCGGCCACGTTGTAGGCAAACGAGAGGAACAGGTTCTGGCGAATGTTCCTCATCGTTGCGTGCGACAGCGTCCGAGCCCGAACGATACCCATGAGGTCGCCTTTGAGCAGGGTGATGCCAGCGCTTTCCATCGCGACGTCAGTGCCGGTGCCCATGGCCACCCCGACCGTGGCCTGGGCGAGAGCGGGCGCATCGTTGACCCCGTCGCCCGCCATCGCGACGACTCGCCCTTCGCCCTGCAGGCGCTTGACGACAGCGGCCTTGTCTTCCGGGAACACTTCGGCGACCACCTCGTCGATGCCCAGCTGACGTCCGACAGCTTCCGCAGTGGTCTTGCCATCACCCGTCAGCATGACCACTCGAACGCCAGCTGCCTGCAGCGCCTTCAGCGCCTGAAGGGTTGTCGCCTTGATGGGGTCGGCAATCGCGACGAAGCCGGCCAACTTGCCACCGATGCTGACGAAGATGACCGTTGCCGCCTTCTGCCGCTGCGCTTCCGCCGCGACTGCGAGGCTGCCGGAGTCGATACCGTGCTCCGTCAGGAACTTGGGGCTTCCGGAGACAACGGTCTGTCCATCCACCGTTCCGATGACGCCCTTGCCGACCGGTGAGTCGAAGTCGACGACCGGTGACAGGGCGAGCTTGCGTTCCTGCGCATCCATCACGATGGCCATGGCCAGCGGGTGTTCGCTGGCACGCTCGACGCTCGCGAGCTTCTGCAATACGTCATCAGCGGAGAAGCCTGTCACCGGCTCGATGTGGACGACCTTCGGTCGTCCCTCAGTCAAAGTGCCTGTCTTGTCGACCACAAGGGTGTCGACCTTCTCCATCTTCTCCAGTGCCTCTGCGTCCCGGATGAGCACGCCGTGCTGCGCCCCCTTGCCGACACCAACCATGATGGACATCGGCGTAGCCAGGCCGAGCGCACACGGACAGGCGATGATGAGCACCGCCACGGCCGTGATGAGCGCGTAGCTGAATGCGGGCGACGGACCCCAGACAAGCCAGGCGACGAACGTCAGCGCGGCGGCCAGGATGACCACCGGCACGAACCAGCCCGCGACCTGGTCGGCCATCCGCTGGATGGGTGCGCGGCTGCGCTGGGCCGCTGCCACCATGTGGACGATTTGCGATAGCAGGGTGTCGGCACCAACCTTCTCCGCGCGCATCACGAAGCCGCCGGTCTGATTCAGCGTACCGGCAGTGACCTTCGAGCCAAGGGCCTTGGCCACTGGAATCGGCTCGCCGGTGACCATGGACTCGTCGACGTTGCCCTTGCCCTCAGTGAGCTCGCCATCCACCGGCACCTTCTCGCCAGGCCGCACGCGAAGGAGGTCGCCCACCTGGATGGCGTCGACCTGGACGGTTTCGTCGTTGCCTTGCGTGTCCACCTTGACCGCGGTCTTCGGCGCCAGGCCGAGCAGGGCCTTGATGGCACCTGAGGTCTTCTCCCGAGCGCGCAGTTCGAGGACCTGGCCCAGCAGCACCAGCACGGTGATGACCGCCGCGGCCTCGAAGTAGATGGCCACCGCTCCATCGGCCATGCGCAGGTTCGTTGGGAACAACTGTGGCGCCACCGTTCCGACGATGCTGTACAGCCAAGCCGCGCCCGTGCCCAGCGCTATGAGCGAGAACATGTTGAGACTGCGGTTCTTCACCGAGGCCACGGCGCGGACGAAGAAGGGCCAGCCCGCCCACAGCACTACCGGCGTTCCGAGCAGTAGTTGAATCCAGTTGGACAGCTGCTGCCCGAAGAGGTGGTCCAGGTTGGTGACGTGACCGCCCATCTCGAGCGCGAAGACTGGCACCGTCAACGCCGTGCCAATCCAGAACCGCCTCGTCATGTCCCGCAACTCGGGACTCTCTCCTTGGTCCGCCGTTGCCACGACCGGCTCCAGTGCCATGCCGCAGATGGGACAGTTGCCCGGCCCCATCTGGCGCACTTGCGGGTGCATCGGGCAGGTGTATTCGACCTGGCCGTGGTCACCCTTGGGCGCGGGCTTGGCTGTCGCCGGCGCGTCATGGTGGTCGTGATGCGCGTGCGCGGAGTGGTCGTGGGTCGTGCGGGAGGTGTTCGGCATTGCGCTCTCCTGTTCCTGTTGGCAGTGTCGACCTTCCAATCATGGGAATGTCAAGGGGCGCGCCATCGAGTGGTAGCGGGCCCGCAGCCACTGCGGCAGCACGAGCGCCAATCCGGCGCCCAGGACGATAGCGCCCAGGCCCGATGCCAGTTCAGCGCCCTTGGTGGCTGCCGACCCGCCGTGCATCGTCGTCCTTCGAGAACCGGGGAATGAACCGCGGCGTCACCGCTGCGTACGCACGCCACGCATCGCCAAACGCCTTCTCCGAGTCGCGCTCCTCCGAGATGGCCAGCCGCACGTACATCACGACGAGCACCGGGAACATCGCCAGCGTCAAGAGCGTCGGCCACTGGAGCAGGAACCCGAACATGATGGCGACGAAGCCGATGTATTGCGGGTGGCGCACGAACCGATACGGGCCCGCCGTGGCCAGTTGATGCCGGCGCTGCGCGTGATAGAGCACGTGCCAAGCGTTCGAGAGCAACGTGAAGCCCCCGAAGAGGAACACGAAGCTCAGGAGATGGAACATGCCGAAGTGCGGGTTGCCTTGCTGCCCCGTCACCAGCCACCAGAGGTGCCCGGCATCGTGGCCGAAGAGGTTCACTCCCGGGAACTTCGAACCCAGCCAGCCCGAAAGCAGGTAGATGGTCAGCGGGAAGCCGTACATCTCCGCGAACAAGGCGACAACGAAGGCAGAGTAAGCGCCGAAGCTGCGCCAATCGCGCAGGGTCGTTGGCTTGAAGAAGCTGTAGGCGAACCCGACGAAGATGACCGAGTTCAGGATGACCAGGCCCCACAGGCCGTAGTCATTGCTTGGGGCGTTCATCGTCGGTCCTTCCGGTGTTGCGGTGGCCGCCGTGACGGTGGTAGCCGTGATGCATGAACATGTGCATCAGCGGACACGCCAGCAGGAAGGCGTACGGCAGGAAGCCCAGTACGTGGGCACGGTGCTCGGTGAACAGGAGAAAACCGCCGACGGCCGCGACGACCAGGAGCGCAAGGCCCCCGCGCGAGCGCCAAAACGGAGGCGGGTCATGGTCGATGTTGTTCATGGCGTGACTCCAGTCGGGTGTCGGTTACTTGGTCGCAGGAGCCTTCATCCCCTCGCGGTCCATCACCATCTGCATCATCATTTCCATCATGTCCATGCGCTTGCCCATCGCTTCGGAGGACATGCCGCTTTTCTCGCCCTTCATCTGACCCATCATGGCCATGCCGTCCTGCATGGCCTTCATGTGGTCGACCATCGCCAACGCAGTCATCGACAGTGCAGTGACGCCGATGGCGAGGGTAGAGGCGAGGGTGGAACGCATCGTGAACTCCTTTGTTGCTGCAAGCGTCGCAGCAACTGACAGAGGAAGGCTTGATGCGCATCAAAGGAGTACGCGCCGTGCAGCCCTCTGTCAGCGCGCTGGTCGTGATGTCGGTCTGGGCGTTCTTCGCCGGAAGCTTCTTTGCCTGGCTGCGTCGACGGTTGGGCTGGGCTCAGTGCAGACCATGCGGGCCCATGCAGCCGCCCAGCACGTGAACCAGTAGGAACAAGGCCGCGCCAGCAAGAGCGCAGTTGCGTAGCCATTTCACCCAGGCGGGAGCCGGTTCGGTGCCCGCCGTCGCGCCACGCGGCTTGTAGATGGCAAGGACAGTGGCGAACAGAAGCGCGGCGACAGCAACTGCAGAGTCRGCCACCAGCTGCACGCGCAGATCATGCAAGCCCACGCCATCGAGCTCCGTCAAGGCGTCCCAGGGCCTCGAGCTCGCGCATCAAAGGCCTTCAGTGGCAGCACCCGCCAGCTTTGCCTGGCTTCGCAATGGCAGCTTCGGCTTGGACCTGCACGGGCGTGTAGCCGGCGTCCTGAATGGCATCAGCCAGAGCGGAAGCCCCGGCCAAGACCGGCAACGGACCTGGCAAGACCAAGGGCTTGCGCCGCGGGCGCCACGGCCAACGATTCAACTAGCCCTTCACCAACTTGATGCGAAGCGTTGTCTCCGCCGCCCCCTTGTTCGTCCACATCCAGCAGTAGTCCTGCTCGACTTTGGTGTTCAGTGTCCCTCCGTCCTTTGCGACCCGGTTCTTCTTCGCGGGGAAGCGGACCTGCTTGCCCTCGTGAAAGTGAATGTTGAAGTCCAGCGGCGAGCGCGCCTCAAACGACCAGGCTACCTTGGTCCCTTTCGGCAGCTTCTCGCAGGCCTCGACAAACTTGCCGGGGGCAATCGCGACTTCTTTGCTGAACTGGCTGGAGGCATCCCAATCAATCGGAACCATCTGGGCGGCTGCGGACTCGCTGAGCGCGAGGGCAATGACTGCAACGGTGAGCGTGAGTGTCTTCATACGCCCACTGTAGACTGCAGCCCGCCTCGGCTGCAGCCGGTCGTACCCGCTTGACCTTGTCACTGTGGCAAGGTTTAGGCTGTCTCCAGAGGCTAAATCAGCTTCCCTTTACTGGGGTAACCCCTCGCGTGCTAATCTGACCGCAGTGAAAACTGTTCGCATCTGCTTCCTGCTGCTGCTTGCCGTGCTGCTTCCCCTGAGGGGGGCGGTTGCGGCCGCCATGCTGTGTCCCGTGGGTAGCTCGGGCATGCAGAACGAGCTTCGCGTGCAGGACCGTTCGTCGACGCATGAGGCCATGGACCACGAGGCCGTGGACCCCGGTGAAGCGGCCCACGAGCACGCAGGCGCAGACCATGACCATGACCACAGCGGCCACCACCAATCGGCCTCTGACAAGTGCAACATGTGTTCGGCCTTCTGCTCGCTCACGCCCCTGGTGAGTGCTGCGGTCACGCTGCCTGAGCCGATCGGGCTCACCACGGTCAAGTTCACTGACCTCTCCGCTCCCCCGCCGAACTTCTTCTCGGACGGGCAAGAGCGTCCTCCCCGAACCATCTGACCCACCAAGGCCTCCGCGGGAGGCCTGACGGGGCTCGTGCGTCCGCTTCGCGGTCGGTGCGAGCGTCTCCTGGCTGTGGCAACGCCGAGCCGATGACTCACATGGTTTCGAACAATGAACAACTTCTTCTCCAGGCTGGCGCCTGCGGCGGCGCTATGCCTGCCTCTGCTCGCGCTTGCCCAGGCCAGGCGAGCGGACCCGGCTGACACAAAGGCTCCGGCACCGCCGTTGCGTTACCAGTCGGCCTTTGCCGACTACAAACCGTGGCAGGACGCCAAGACGGGCGACTGGCGTGCTCTCAACGACGCGCTGCGGGCTACCGGTGCAGGCGGCGGCCATGTGGGCCACACGATGCCAGCTGCCTCGCCCGCGGCTGCTTCTGCACCGACCCCCACGGCCTCGGCCCCCTCGCTCGACGGTCATCACATGCACGGAGGCAAGCAATGATGCGCCTGACAGCCGCTGCGGCCGCGGCCCTCGTGCTCGCAGGTTGTGCGTCGTTCTCCCAGGACGGCGGCGCCGGGAAGGTTTCCGAACTGACCAAGGAGCGCACGGGCCAGAGCGTCGCCTTCCAGCGCACCGAGGCTGATGTCGACTCGGCCGGCGCTCGCGTGTCCGAACTCCTCAAGCAGCCGCTGACACCCGACAACGCGGTTGAGACTGCGTTGCTCAACAACCGAGGCCTCCAGGCAAGCTTCTCGGAGTTGGGCATCGCCGAGGCGGAACTGGTGCGGGCCGGGAGGTTGGCGAACCCAACCTTCAGTTTTGGACGCCTCAGTGGTGGAGGAGTCACCGAGATTGACCGCTCAGTGATGTTCAACTTACTGGGTCTGCTGACAATGCCAGTTGCAAGCCAGGTCGCGCAGCGCCAGCTCGAGCAAGCGCAGTACCAAGCGGCTTTCGATGCCGTAGGAGTGGCGGCCGAGGCGCGCAAGGCCTTCTTCGGCGCCGTGGCGGCCCAGGACCTGGTCAAGTACTACGAGCAGGTCAAGGAAGCCGCCGATGCCTCCAACGAGTTGGCGCGGCGAATGCAACAGGCCGGCAACTTCAACAAGCTGGCCCAGATGCGCGAGCAGTCGTTCTACGCCGATGCCACTGCCAATCTGGCCCGAGCCCGGCACCAGGCGGTTGCTGAGCGAGAGCGGCTCGTTCGCGCGCTCGGATTGTCGGGTGACCAGCTTGCCTTCAAGCTTCCCGAGCGCCTGCCCGACCTGCCCAAGTCGCCGCTCGAGCCAAAGAGTGCCGAACAGACCGCCATCGAGAAGCGCCTGGATGTCCTGATGGCCAGGCGCAGCGCCGAGGCGACGGCCAAGTCGCTCGGACTGACCAAGGCTACGCGCTTCATCAACGTGCTCGAGGTCGGCTATGCCAACAAGAGCCAGACGGGCGAGCCTCGGCAGAACGGCTATGAGATAGAACTCGAGCTGCCGTTGTTCGACTTCGGCTCGACGCGTGCGGCGCGCGCGGAAGCAACGTACATGCAGGCGGTGCACCGTACGGCCGAGGTCGCGGTCAACGCACGCTCCGAGGTCCGCGAGTCCTACTCGGCCTACAGGACAGCGTACGACCTTGCCAAGCACTACCGCGACGAGGTCGTGCCCCTGCGCAAGCGCATCTCCGACGAGAACATGCTTCGATACAACGGGATGCTGGCGAGTGTCTTCGAACTGCTCGCCGACGCGCGCGACCAGGTCACCAGTGTGACTGTCGCTGTTGAAGCGTTGCGCGACTACTGGGTCGCCGAGACCAACTTGCAGAGCGCGCTCACGGGGCGTTCACCCAGCGGCGCTCCAGCGATGGGTCCTGCCAAGTCCGCTTCCGCGGAGCAGGGTGCCCACTGAAGGAAATCGAGATGACAAACCGCAGAACATTCTTCAAGGCCGCCGGTGYGACCTTCCTCGGTGCCGCGGCGGTCAGCCGAGTGGGCGCCGCATCGCTACCGGAAGTCGTCATCCAAGCTGGTGCGGCGACGCAGCCGCCTCCGTCTCCGCCCACCGGTCGGCCCTTCAATCCCATCGTGACACTCAACGGGTGGTCGCTTCCGTGGCGCATGAAGGACGGCGTCAAGGAGTTTCACCTCGTCGCCGAGCCGGTGGTTCGCGAAATCGCGCCGGGCATGAAGGCCAACCTCTGGGGCTACAACGGCTCGAGCCCGGGCCCGACCATCGAGGCCGTCGAAGGCGACCGCATCCGCATCTTCGTCACCAACAAACTGCCGGAGGTGACCAGCGTCCATTGGCACGGCGTACTGCTGCCCTCCGGCATGGACGGCGTGACCGGCCTGACGCAGCCGCCCATCGGCGTGGGCAAGACCTTCATGTACGAGTTCGTGCTGCAGCGCCCGGGCACGCACATGTACCACCCGCACGCCGACGAGATGGTGCAGATGGCCATGGGAATGATGGGCCTGCTCATCATCCACCCCAAGGACCCGAAGCAGTATCGCGTCGACCGAGACTTCGGCTTCATCCTCAACGCCTACGACATCGAGCCGGGCAGCGCGACGCCGCGCGTCAACACCATGCTCGACTTCAACCTGTGGACCTGGAACAGCCGTGCGTTCCCGGGCATCGACCCGTTTGTCGCGCGCACGGGTGAGCGAGTTCGCATCCGAGTGGGCAACCTCACGATGACGAACCACCCCATCCACATGCACGGCCCGCACTTCGAAGTGACGGGCACCGATGGTGGTTGGGTGCCCAAGAGCGCACGGTGGCCTGAGGTGACGACTGACATCGCCGTGGGCCAGATGCGCGCGTTCGAGTTCGACGCCATCGCCGGCGACTGGGCCATTCACTGCCACAAGTCGCACCACACGATGAACGCCATGGGCCACGACGTGCCCACCATGATCGGCGTCGACCATCGCGACGTCGCCAAGAAGATTTCGGGCCTCGTGCCGGACTACATGGTCATGGGCGACAAGGGGATGCACGACATGGCCGAGATGGAGATGCCGCTGCCCGACAACACGCTGCCGATGATGACCGGCACTGGTCCCTTCGGTCCCATCGGCATGGGCGGCATGTTCAGCGTGGTCAAGGTGCGCGACAACGTTGCGCGCGGTGACCACCGCGACCCCGGTCCGTACAGGCATCCCGCCGGAACCCTTGCCAATGAGTACACGGCGGAGACGCCGCCGGCGCCTCACGCGACTGCACCCAAGGCCGACACCAACACGCTTCAGGTCCGCAAGCCCTCCGGGCACGCAGGCCATTGACCAACCTCGCCGCAACGGAAGACTTCCCATGAACACCAAGATTGCACTGTCCCTGACTGCCCTCGCGCTCGCCGCCTCGACTTCGCTTGCCTTCGCGCATGGAGACGAAGAACACGCTCAGCCACGCAAGTACGACCCGACCAAAGTCGAGCCAACCGACTTCGGGCAGGAAGGCAACCCCAAGAAGGTCGCGCGAACCATCAAGGTCGACATGGCCGACAACATGCGCTTCACGCCCTCTGATGTCACCGTCAAGCGTGGCGAGACCGTGAAGTTCGTTGTTCACAACGACGGCAAGGTGCTCCACGAGATGGTGCTGGGCACGAAGAAGGCCATCGCCGAGCACGCCGAGCTGATGAAGAAGTTCCCGGAGATGGAACACGCCGACGCGAACATGGCCCACGTCAAGCCGGGCAAGGCCGGTGAAATCGTCTGGCAGTTCACCAAGGCCGGCGAGTTTCAGTTCGCCTGTCTGCAGCCCGGGCACTTCGAAGCCGGCATGGTCGGGAAGGTGACCGTCAAATGAGGCGCCGGCACGTCCTGTCTGCCGTCGGCGCGGGCTTCCCCGTAAAGGTCGCTCTCGTTGGCGATACGACCGTGACCCGCAGACGCTACGGCCTGCCGGACAAGTTCGGCAGCTGCCATACCGGCATCGTCGATGGCTACGTCGTCGAAGGTCACGTCCCTGGTCCGGAGGTCAAGCGGTTGCTCGCAACACGACCCACGGCCATTGGCATCGCCGTACCGGGCATGCCGCCCGGTTCACCTGGCATGGAGGTCGGGGACCGCAAGGACCCCTATGACGTCTTCCTCATTGACAAGAGCGGTCGCGAGACCGTCTTCGCTCACTACCCGAAATCCTGAAGGAGTTCCCAAGATGAAGTTCAATCACGTGATTGCCGCAGTTCTGCTTGCCTCCGCCTTCGGCGCGCAAGCGCAGGCCTCCCCTGCTTCTGGTGTCGACCACTCGGCCCACCATGCGCCTGCTGCGTCCTCCGCTGCTGCTCCGTCCAGCGACGGCGAGGTTCGCAAGATCGACAAGGAGCAGGGCAAGGTGACCCTCAAGCACGGCCCAATTGGCAACCTCGATATGCCCGGGATGACGATGGTCTTCAAAGTTGCCGACCCGAAGATGCTCGACACCATCAAGGAAGGTGACAAGGTGAAGTTCTCCGCAGACCGGGTGAACGGTGCCATCACGGTAACCGACATCCAGCCCGCAAAGTAGCAGCGCCGAAGTACCGGGCCCTGGCGAAGAGCAAGGCCCGTTCTTCGTGGTGCTGTCGCTGCTGTTCTCGCAGCTGGCGGTGGCGCAGTACGTCTGCCCGCAACAGGCAGACGTCGGGATGATGGCCGCCATGATGGAGGCGGACGGGCACTCCGTGCGATGGCGCGTCCGCACGTCAGCCGCGTTAGCGTTCGTCCTCGGAGTCTCCAATGTCAAAACACGTCCTGCGCGCAGTCGCTCTGGCTGCCGCCTCGCTGCCGGCCGCCTGGGCCGTTGCGGCTTCACTTTCTCTCGACGACGCGGTTGACCTGGGGGGCCTTGGTTCCTCAGGTGCACAGCGGGATGATCGCGTCGGCCAAGCCGCGACCGAGTGGGGTCGGCGCATGGTCCACGCGCGGCGGTACTTCGTTGTAGCTTGTTCGCGCCTGCTCCCGATCGGCCTCCAGATCATTCAGCGGCTGGATGAGCACCTTGTCACTGACGCCCTCGACCGGTCGCTTCAGTTCGCCGCGGCGTCGCGACGGAAAAATCAAGGCCACGAACAAGCCATTCGAGGACCACTGCGTTCTCGGCATCAGGATCCGGGACGGCAGGCTGGCTACGATCCGCGAGTACATCGACACGCAGGCCACGGCGTGGGCCGCACGGATGGACGCGTCGGGGCCGGCATGGCCAAGCCTCACCGCTCGGGCTTGGCAGGTCGCTTGGCGACACCGCGACTCGGCGGATTCGGCAGGATGGCGCTGGCGACGATGTGGGATAGATGATCGGCCCGTGGCGCGAACGCCGGCAGGTCGACAAGCCAACCGAGCGCCGACATCAGGCCGAACAAGTCGTCCCCATTCATGTCGGTGCGCGCCTGCCCGTCGGCCTGTGCGCGAAGCAGCAGGCGCGCGCTCGCTGAGTGCACCGCTGCACACGCGGCATAAAGAGCGGACTCCGGGTTCGTGTGGGCGGCGGCCATCATGGCGACAACGCCTCGATAGCTCTGCGCGAACGCCATCCATTCGCGGAACCATGAAACGAGCGCCTCACCGGGTGCATCCGACTCCTCGAGTCCGCTTGCCGTCTGTACCAATGCGTCCAGGTGTGTGCACAGCAGCGCCTCGAACAAGTCTTCCCGCGTCGGGAAATGACGAAGCAGGGTGGCCAATCCGACCTCGGCCCGGCGCGCTATATCGCGCATGGATGCGTTGACACCGTGCTCGGCGACGACCTCTCGCGCGACCGCAAGGAGATGGGTTCGATTCTTCTGGGCGTCGGCTCGCATAGGCTCCTTGACAAACGGATCACTGATCCGTATATTTGGATCACTGGTTCGGATGCTATGAATTTGAATCTGGATCGGTGATCCAAATGGTACTGCGCCTTGCACCAATCGGAACAGCGGCGCTGCGTCACCACACACGAAAGGTCAAGGATTGTGAAGAAACTAGAAGGCAAGGTTGCAGTCATCACGGGCGGAAGCAGCGGCATTGGCTTGGCTACAGCCAAGCGCTTCGTGGAAGAAGGTGCGCACGTCGTGATCACTGGGCGACGAGAAAAAGAGCTGGTGGAGGCTGCCGCCTCCGTCAAGAGAAACGTGACGACGGTCGTGGGCGACGTGTCGCGCCTGGAAGATCTGGACCGGCTCTATGCCGTCGTGAAGGAAAAACATGGTCACATCGACGTCCTCTTCGCGAACGCGGGCGCAGGGACAATCGCGCCGCTCGCGGTAGCTACCGAGGCGCATTTTGACCAGACCTTCGACGTGAACGTGAAGGGGCTGTTCTTTACGGTGCAGAAGGCCCTTCCCCTCTTCAAGGACGGCGGCTCGATCATCTTGAATTCGTCGGTCTCAAACGTGCTCGGGCTTCCCGGATTTACTGCTTACGCTGCGAGCAAGGCTGCCGTGCGCAACTTCTCGCGCGGTTGGACTTTGGAATTGAAGGACCGCCACATCCGCGTGAATTGTGTGAGTCCCGGAGCAATCGATACCCCGGCCTTGGCGACGACGACGGGCCTTACCGCTGAGCAGGCCGCGCAGGCGGTCGCACAGTTCACCACGCAGATCCCGATGGGTCGTAGAGGCGTCCCCGAGGAAATCGCGGCTGCAGTTGCGTTCCTCGCCTCTGACGAGAGTTCTTACATCACCGGTGTGGATCTCGCCGTCGATGGAGGCATGGCGCAGGTCTAATGCGAGAGTGCAGATCAACGGAGGACCCGCCGTGGACCGCCCCCTGCACGCCGGGCGCTTGTCGAATGCCCACTGCAAAGGAGATTTCGATGTATGACCAAGCCAAGCTTTCCGAGTTGATCCAGTTCGCACGAGTCGATGCGGGATCCACCGTCATCGACGTCTACCCAGGGGATGGCGACTGGACCCGTCTCTTCTCCGACATCGTGGGACCCGCAGGACGGGTCTTCAGCTTTGTGCCGGCCGAAGTCGCCCACTTCAAGAACGATCCGGTCGGCCGGATGCGAACGCTTGCGACGGAGCCGGGCCGAGAGAACGTGGAAGCCGTTTCGGCGGACCTCGTGGCGATGTCGGAGGTCACGCAACAAGCGGATGTTCTTTGGATGCATCTGTTCTATCACGATCTCCACACCGCGCTGATGCAGGCCAAGGGCGCGACGGCGGCCCACTTCAATCGAGCTGTCCACGAGCGACTGAAGCCCGGCGGGTACTACGTCATCGTGGACCACGCCGCCGCCGCCGGGCTGGGCACGAGCGACGCGCAGTCGCTGCACCGGATCGAGCCTGCGGCCGTTCGCGAGGAGGTGGAGGAGGCCGGCTTCGTACTGGACGCGCAAAGCCTCCATGCTCGCCAGAAGTGACGATCCGCACTCGATCAAGGTGTTCGATCCTTCGATCAAGGGCGAGACGGATCGTTTCGCCTATCGGTTCGTGAAGCGCTGACACGAGAAACGGATCGTGGCCTCCCCACGATTGAAGCCAGAGTGTCCGGCGGCAAGGATGGTGTCGATCAAGTAGCCGGCAGGCTGCGCCGCCGAGTACGCCGCCTGGCTGCGGGAACTGCTGAAGTGATCCGCATCGATGCAGTGTGGCTGAGGCGCTCCTGTTCTTTGAGTTCGTCAGTCGCTTTGCGGAGCCTGATCAGTTATCGATGGCTGACCAAGCCGAAGCCAGGGCTCTTTGGAACCTTTGCAGCCTGCTCGAAAAGCAGCTGTCCGAGCCCTTCTCCGCAGAGTATTCGGATCTGCCTGCGCAGGCGCGAGATCGTCATCCGTGATGAAGACACGGAGGCGACTGGCTCTTGACGGCCACTTGCGGACGGTCGCGACTGACGGCTTTCATGCGGTGCAGTCACCTCTCTCCTCATTCCACCGCGGGCACTCATGACCGCGCACCAGCGAGGCAGAATGAGTGATGCACTTCAGCAAAGTCGGCCCCTTCTTGTCGGCCAGTCGGATCACAGGCCCGAAGCACAACATCCTGCAGCTTGAGATCGGCAGCGGCGATGGCATGCGCACTGCAGTTGAAAGGCTTGGCGATGCTGGCGCAACTTCGCTGTCGGAAGACGGCGTGGTGTCCGCGGTGATGGAAGGACTGGCCGCTGCGAACGAGCGCTTTCAACAAAATTGGACGATCATGCGCCTGCGCTACGCTCCGGCAGACAGTGGACCGGAAGCGACCTACTCGCACCTGGCGTTTTCTATCCTCGCCAATCTTGCAGCGGGCAGGTATGAAGGAGTTGCATCCGCGTCATCGAGCCGCAGCGGGTCAACAACATAACTCGAAAGGCTGTAGCCGGCCATGAGCTGCCGGTCAATGATGACCGTTCTTGCTTGGACTATCGTTGGATGACATGAAAGTTCATCGAATACTCGGTCGGATATTCCTGCTGCTATGGGTGGCGGCCTGCCTTGCGGTGTTGGTCTTCTCATTCGCGCAGCGCGACGTCCACGACATGCCGGTTGCCGCGTTCTGGCTCATGGTCTTCCTGTCGTTTCCTTCTGGGCTTTTCGCTGTTGGGTTCTCTGGCTATGCCACCAGCGAGACGACTCGCGTACTCGGCATCCCCTACGAGCCGTTCGCCGGCTTCGTCCCAATGTGGTTAGCTGGCGTTGCAGTCGGATATTGGCAGTGGTTCGTAGCGGTCCCGTGGATCGTGCGGAAGGTAGCGGTCCATCTAAGCCTTCGATCCAGCGGAGGGCCTTCTACCGCCGATGGACTTGACGTTGACTGACGGCTTTCCGCCGTCGAAATCGACTGACGCGAAGGCGGTTACGGGTCGCCTACAGGCGAACAGGCACCGCGGGCGACCGGCAACAGTCGGCCACGAGCTGTCTTTCGCGGATGACTCCTTCTGGATGCGCAGCACCGTGTTGGCATGAGCCTATGCCCCGCTAGCATTGCGCGACGCCATATCGGTGCGGCTGTCCGCACAACCATCTCTTCGACGCCACAGCATGACCAGCATCATTCTCATGTCTTCGTTCTTGATCATCGTTGCGGCCCTCGGTGGGGCTGCCGTTCTAGTTACTCGGCTCTTGCCGGTCGATCACGTGGTCAGGCTCAAGGTCGACGCATCTGTCGCATGGATCAGGAAGAATCCCCGGCTCTTTGAGAAGAGACTGAAGCAGGTGGCGTTCACACTGGCTGTATTGTTCTTCTTGTCAATCACGATCATCTACTCGTGATGCATGAGGCCGGTGACGAGTACCGCAGCCGGCCAGGAGCTGCCGCTGGCATATGACAGCTTTGCGGCTTGGCGACTTCAGTAGACTCATCTAGATCCGCTCTGGGAGGGTCAGGTGACGATTCACAAGATTAGGCTCGTCGGCGGTGAGGACGACGAGATCGCCACGATCGCCGAGCATGTCGTCAACGACTCGTGCAGGCTAGTGTGCTGCTATCGAGGCTCAAAGATCTCGGCCAGCGCTTGCGACTTCTTCGAAGCGCTCTGTTTGATTCGGCTTCAACTCGAGAAGAAAGGGCTACGATTGTTCTGCTATGGCTCTAGCCTGAATGTCTATCCATCTGCGATGGCACGTAGCATGGGCGTAGGCTTGAAGGCGTACAGAATGAGCCCTGGACTGCATGCCTCAACGGCTGACCTGGTCGAAATCTTCTCGGAAGGTCCGGATGTAATCCCCGCCAGCGTTTCTCAGCAGCTGGAGTTCTTCGAACAGTGGGCTGCCAGCGATCGCCGGTAGCGGCCACGAGCGGAAGCTCGCGGACGACGGCTTTCGGATAGGCTAGTTGCCGCTCCGACGCGCCAGTTTTTTCCCGAGACCGTCCCATGCAAATCGATTCGCCTGCTTGGCATCTGAGAAGGTCTTGCCCGGCTTGCGGACAAGGCACTTCGTTGCTGTTGATCAAGTGTTGCAGTTGCGGCAGGATCAGCATCGAGTGTGCCGAGGAAGGCTCCCAGTTTGCAGACGCGCGCCTGCTTCAACCGCAGGAACGTTGGCGGAGTGAGGGTGTAGCAAGATGCCCTCACTGCGACGCTATGGATGCTCTTCGTTCGGCGAGTGCTGAGGAGATTCAGGCCTCCGGCATCGACGTCGATCAATATGAATAGTGATCGTAGGAAGCCCGTGATCGGCCACTTCCAGCCGGTCACCGGCGACCACTTTCGGGTACGCTCGGCAGCGCTATGACCGAACTCCTACTGGGCTCTGAGTACGACGACGACCTGTTCTATCGGCTCGTTGCCGAGGTCGAGACGATGGGCGGCTCGATCGTTGACAGAGAGTGGATCCTGGGCGGCCCCCAAGAAGTCGCGCTGTACGAGATATCGCTCCCAGGCGCTGACCTTGTGGCCGTCGCTCAGTCCGGTTTCGGCTTGTCGCTTCGTGGAGAGCCGGCACTTATTGAAGCCCTCGCGGATCGCGTAGCTCCGAATCGGCGAGCATGAATGGCGTGGTTCCCGCATGTCCCTTATCGGCCACTTGCAGTCCTTGGCGAAAGGCGGCTTTCGGGTAGTCTTCCTCCATGACTTCATCGGACCCCGACGTTGTTTCGTATTCGATCGTTGTACGAGGGCTTCACGAGGCTGCCTACGAGCGGTTTTCGAGAAGGTTTACCGGGCACCGGGGCGGCGCAACGCCCGGGCCGCATCCTCGTGAAATCTATCAGGTAGTCGACTGTGAGGTAGGGCAGGTGTATGGAAGCCTCTCTTGGATTGCTTCAGAAATCGCAGGCCGATTCCGGGTAGTCGAGCTCGGGATCGGCATCCATACGCCTCGCAATTGGTCGAACTTCTACGTACCACTGGATGTTGTCCAAGCGGCACATGAGTTCGGGGCGACTATTCGGCTCTCCTTCATGTCCCCCGTGGTGAGGTAGGCGTCGAGATTTCGCGCGCTGGCGCCCAGTCGCCCAGGGCCTGTCGCGTGCGGCGCTCGAAGTCTGTGGTCGGCCATGAGCCGTCATTCGCGAGAGGCGGCTTTCAGGCTTCATAGAATTCGCCCCATGCCACTCTTCACCTACATCGTCAGCTACGCTGGCGCCGAGCACGTCGCGCAGGGAAGTCACAGCAACTTCACTGGCTTTGCTATGACCTGGGCCTCGAACATCCCGACGACCGCGTTGGCCTCGCTCACGCCAGTCCTGCGCAAAGAGCTTCTTCACAAGGCGTATCGAGGTACGTTCTCGGAGGTGCCTGGCGTGAAGCACGTCTGGCGAAATTCTCTCGAACTGGGTGGACGCGAGTTGACAGTCCTCGCCGTGCAGACTGAACGGTAGACTGCCTGCTCGCTGGCACCAATCGGCCACAAGCTGACGTTCGCGAGCGGCTGCTTCCAAGCGCGATACTGGTGTCTCGGCAAGACCAGCGAGGGTCACGCCATCTGCCATGCTTTAATCGACTGTCGACCGTATGCCATTTGACCTTGCAGCCTCGTTCATAGAAGCAGCCGAACGCGAACTCGCAAGCTCGTTGCCGTCGTCCTACGCCAATGCGATGCGGGCGGCCAACGGCGGCGATCTCGATGTGCTCAACGAGGACTGGCGGCTGTATCCGATTGCCGATTCATCCGACCGAAGACGGTTGAGCCGAATGTCGAACCACGCGATCAAGGAGGCCGCAGCCCTTCAGCAGTGGCCGAAGTTTCCCTCGCGCGCGCTGGCCATCGCCGGGAACGGGTCTGGCGACCAACTGGTGATCCTGCGAAACGGTGACGCTTTTGGGGATGCGGTTCATCACTGGTCGCATGAAACTGGGGTGTTGACCAAAGTCGCGGATGACTTCGCGGATCTGCCAAGAGCTTAGCCACGGTCGGTCTTCTCTCGGCCACCAGCAGACGATCGCCACCGACCGGTTTCAGGTAGGCTGCGCATGGCAATCCCGAACCTCTATGCCACACCTGAGTCACTCATTCAGCGGAGCGCTGCGAACGTTCGCCTATTTCATGGCAAGCGGCACGCAATACACGCTCGAAGGCATCGACTATCTAGAGCTGTATGGAAATGATCCGAGCGCGATCGAGCAGGTCTACGCGATCTTCGCGAACGTCTTGCGGCTTGATGAGGAGGGGCGCGTAATGAATGCGCACTACGCGCAAAGGCGAGCCACCGACTACCTTCGGGCGTACTACGACCCGAGCTTCAAGGTCGAGCCGCCATACGAAGACTGGGAGATTGCCTTGCACGCGCCTCCTCCTCGGCTGGACCCAATATGACGAACTTGCAGTCGGATCGAGACCTTGTGGAGGTTTTGAAGTCGCTGCCGGAGCGACGGCTGGTGGAGATAGTCGCCTTGGCGCTGGAGGCGCGGGAGGCCGAAGTGAGTCGCCCTGAATGGCAGTCCGCCAAACTGGTGCTTGCCAAGGCTCATCGATTCAATGAGGCGTCAGGCACACCGTCGCCATGGGAACTGCTTTTGCTGGCGCGACCCCAGTATCCTGGGGATTTTGTCGCCGAGGGATACGGCACAAGCCAAGAAGGCGGCTGCTGCGGACTCACGCTCGTCAGCTATGCCAAGCGCATTATTTGTCCGGTGTGCGGCAGACAGGCGAGTGCTTCCTAGATGGCAACAATCGGCCAGAAGCTGCCCTTCGTGAACGTCTCCTTCGGCGCAGCCGACTTGAAGCTCCTGCTCATCAGTTCGATCTTCAGAGATTCAAATGGATACCAGTGATATCTCTCTTGCCGTCAACCCGGACGATCACGACGTTGCCTATTTGTCCCTGCCCGGTCACCCAGGCAAAGGATCTCCTGGCTGCGTGAAAAAAACAGTGCGTCTAGCGAGCCTGTTGCCGTACAAGGGCCCGGACTTGTACTTGGACTTTGACGCCCAAGGGCATCTGATTGGCGTGGAAGTCCTAGCCTGAAGCCGAGCGGTATCGTTGCGAGCCGTCGGATTCGGATTGTGGCAACGTGTCGGCGAAGTCTCGCCGCTCAAGTGAGCGAACGGCTGCCGCCGCCAGGTGCGGACGTTCGCGACCGTCAGGTATCTGGCCGGCTACGGCCTCGGTACAGGGCCTGGATCGCATAAATGCCTKACAATATCTTCTCCTTGGCGGATGAATTCGCGGAGTGGACGAACATGCGCTGCGGTTTGAATCCGCGAAGCGCCACGGCCTCCTCAATCCAGAGGACAACGTCGTATCCGGTTCCGTGCTCGTCGTCCCCGAGGTCGTGGTCTAGACTGATCTCCTCGACTTGGCCCGACTCGAGCAGGGCTATCGCTTCTTCTGGCCAGTAGACACGAACCCACCCATCGGGGGTAGCCCGTTCATCATCGAGGTAGACACGCATGGGTGGAGATCTGTGAGCGTCGCAGTGGAGCGCAGATTATGGGCGGGGGGTTCCGGTCGCGCCTGCACCCGCATCCGGCCATGAGCGGTCTCCCGACAGCGCGACCCGTCCGATCGTTTCAGGCTGAAGCGGTCTCTCAAGACGGTAATCTTCAGGGCTCACAAGTAGTCGCAACAGGGGTGACATGTCGAACATTGAGCTTGTCAGCACGCTTTCCGAGCTCGAAGCCGATTTGCACCGTCCCGAGGTTCGAGGAAGTGCGCCACGGGTAAACGCATTGCTGCATGCTGACTTCGAAGAGATCGGACGGTCCGGGCAGTACTGGAGCCGTGATGCCATCGTCGAGAAGCTCCTTGCCGAAGCAACCCCTGCCGAGGTTGTCGCCTACAAGTACGTCGCAACAGAGCTGCAGCCTGGAGTTGCGCTTCTCACCTATCGGGCGGCACACCGGCAAACCGACGGCTCGCTATCGCGCCACACCTTGCGTTCATCACTCTGGGTTCGGATCGGGGACCGCTGGCAAATGCGGTATCACCAAGGCACCGCAGCAGCGGAAACTTGGTGACTGGCACAGCGTGTCCAGCTTCCACTGCAGAGCAAGCCTTCGAGCACCTAAGGCGAACGGCAGCAACTGATCGGTTGCTGCCGCTCGCACCCTGTGGTCGAATGCCCGCCGCCACTTGCAGTCATTCGCCAACGACGGCTTTCAGTCTGGCTCGCTGAAGCACACGGCAGGCTCGTCTTGCTGCCTGCGCGCGCGTGCAGATGCCTTCGCCTTATGCGTCGCTGTCAGAATGCTTTGGTATGCGAACCATCGAGCGCAAGGAGCGCCCAATGAATCCAAGACTTGCGCGCCTTCTCGCCGTTCTTGCCGTCGCGGCGACGGTTCATTTCCATGCCCTGGCTGCAAGCGAAGAAGACCTTCTTGCCAGCAGTCTGCAGAAGCTACTCACCTCAGCGGGAGCCTCCGCCGGTGCGTCCCCTGCATACTCCGTGCGCAATGGTGAAATTTCGATCGGAAAACAGATCGTTCGCATTGATCCCGTCCTGGAGAGCACAACCCGACACGCCGGACAATTTGTGCTGAGTTCCAACTTCGCCGTATTGTTCGACGGCTCCAACCAGTCGTATCTCGCGTCCACGCAAATCGGCATTGGTTCTACCATCGTCGAAGCAGCCGACACAGCCGTGCAAGAGTGGTACCTCGGCTTTGGTCAAGCACTCCTGAAGGCCATCGCGCTTGAGCGCGAGCAGTACAAGTTCGGAGACTTCGCGGTGTACCCAGGCACAACTGGGTTCCGAGGCCAGCCGCCCCAAGGCATCACGGCGGGCACCGATGAACTCCAGGTCCGACTCCTTCGTGCAGTTGCGCCTATGCTGCCGCGACATGACGGGCGACTCCACACGCTACAGGTAGTGGTCGTCGTCCAGCCAAACTCACAGCCGCAGAGTCACGTCTTGCTCGACGGGCAGGCTTCGGATCAAGCTGCGGCTCTCGCGGCTGGTTTGCGCTGGCCCCAAGCAGCTTCCTCCTTCATGTACAAGCAGGCGTTCCTACTTCGATAGGCCACAGGTCCCTGAATGGCGGCTTTGCGGCTTTGAGAGCGCGACGTCGAAGGTCAGCAACGGGTCGATAGCTCTACTTCGCTGCTCGCGAGAGCAGACGTTCAACAGAGCCTGGTCGACGAGAGATTTATTTCTCGCTGAGACGTGTGAGAGTGCGCCGAAATTGCGCCAAACCATCCACAAGCAAACATCTTTGCGGCCTTCCGACCCCGACCCGAGGCACCAGAAGCCCTTTCTGGTCTGCGCCACAGTGCGCCAAAACCTCCGATAATCCGCGCCGATCCTCGCAGTGCGGGTGCCGGCAACTGAATCAGAACGGATCAAAAGCAGGGTGAGTGCTTCGGAGATCGTCGACGGAGTCTCGGGAGGATTGACAGTGGGCCACGATGACGGGAGCTGGCCGTGACCAGCGACTCCACCCGGAAAGCACYTCGCCATTTCGCGTTCGAACCCTTCGTGCTGAGTCCCGATCGCCAGTTGCTGTTGAGGGATGGCGTTCCCGTCCGCATCGGAAGCCGTGCATTGGACATCCTGACTGCACTGGTCGAGCGGCCGGGCGAAGTCGTCAGCAAGCGCGATCTGATGGATCGAGCCTGGCCGGACGCCGTCGTGGAGGAGGAGAACCTCAAGGTCAACATGGTGGCGTTGCGACGGGTGCTGGGCGACGAAGCAGGCGCTGCCAGGTACATCGCGACGGTCACGGGGCGAGGCTATCGATTCATCGCACCTGTCCAGACCGTAGAGCTGCCGGGATTCGGACCGCACGCTGCATCGCCGTCAGCACGCAGCGGGAGCTTGCCCGCCGGAACTGCACGAATCTTCGGGAGGGCGCAGGCCATCGAAGGCGTCCGGCGCGGCCTCGATGAGGCTCGGATCGTGTCGATCGTCGGCGCCGGCGGCGTCGGAAAGACGACCATCGCGGTCGCGGCGGCTCATGCAGCGGCAACGCAGCGTGCCGATGGCGCCGCATTCATCGACCTGGCGATGATCAGCGACCCGCAGTTCGTGCCAGCGGCGATTGCGTCGGCGCTCGGCCTCGGCGTGACGAGTGGCGATCCGCTGTCGAGCGTCGTGCATGCCTTGCGGCGGCAACAGAAGACCCTGCTGTTCGACAATTGCGAGCACCTGCTGCCTGCGGTGGCGGCTGCCGTGGAGAGGCTGGCGGCTCACCTCGATGGCGTTCGCATCCTCGCGACGAGCCGTGAGCCCCTTCGGATCCGGGGCGAGCGAGTGCATCGCCTGCGCGGGCTGGAATGCGACCCGAGCGAGCATCCCGCAGCGGACGAGGCCCGCAGGTTTCCCGCCGTCGAACTGTTCGCCGCACGCGCTGCCGAGCGCTCGGGCTATCGATTGACGGATGGCGACGCCCCGGCGGTCGCTGAAATCTGCCGGCGGCTCGATGGCAATGCACTGGCGATCGAACTGGCCGCGACCCAGACTGCTGCCTTCTCCCCCGTGCAGATCCTGCAGATGCTCGACGACAGATTCCGGCTTCTCAGGCTCGGCCCACCCGGCGCGCCGCTGAGGCAGCAATCCCTGTTGGCGACCCTCGACTGGAGTTACGGGCTCCTGTCGGTAAACGAGGCCGCCCTGCTGCGCGCCATCGCGGTGTTCGCCGGCACCTTCAGCGCCGATGGAGCGAGCGCCGTGTCCGGCGCAAACGCAGCGGAGGTGATGGATGCGCTGTCGCGGCTGTCCTCGAAGTCGCTGCTCGTGATGGACACCAGAAATGACCAGTTGACCTATCGCCTCCTCGAGACCACGCGCGCCTACTGCCTCGAACGCCTGCGGGTGAGTGCCGAGGACGCCACGGTCCGCAGCCGCCATGCGGAACACCTGTGCGCGGTGCTCGAGCGGGCCGCTACCGATTGGGAACGCATCGAGCTGCACGAGTGGGAGGCCTCCTACGGGCACTACCTCGAGGACCTTCGCGCTGCGCTCGCCTGGTCGGGGCGCGATGAGGCGCTGCGATCGCTGCGCATCCGCCTGACCGCCGCAGGCGTCCTCCTCTGGAACCACTTGTCGCTGACCGAGGAATGCCGCCGGCACGTCGGCGAGGCCGTCGCGGAGCTCGACGCAGCCGGGCAATCCGGGACGGCGATCGAGATGCATCTCCAGATGTCCCTGGCAGGCAACACCCTCTTTGCCCGCGGCCTCACGCCCCAGGTGATGAGCGCGATGCATCGGGCCCTGGACATCGCGGTCCGGCTCGGCAACGTCGACGCCCGGCTCCGATGCCTGAGGACCATCGGTGCCTGCGAGATCATGGGGGGCCGGAACGACGACGGGATCCGCACGCTCGAGAGCTGCGCGTCGATCGCCGCCGCTGTCGCCGCCGAGGACTCGTCCGCGGCGCGAGAGCGGGAGAACTATCTCGCCATAGGCGAACTGTTCGTCGGCAAGCTGCACAGCGCGAGGCAGCGTCTCGAGCGGCTCTACAACCCCGATGCGCGCGACTTCAACGACTCGCGACTCGTGCGCTTCCTGGTCTACCGGAACGTCGATCTCGGGAGTGTGCTGTCGCACGCGCAGTGGTTGACGGGCTCGCCCGAGACGGCTGCGCGCACGGCGGCCGCCACGGTCGATGCCGCGCTCAGGACCAGGTACTGGTTCTCGGTCAGCAACTGCCTGTCGTGGGCGTGTCCGATCTTCTTTCTCTCGGGACATCACGACGAATGCAGCTACTACGTCGAGCTGCTCGAAGAGCAAGTGCTTCGACATGGCATCGGTGTCCGGCGCCCGGTGGTCGTCTTCTATCGCGCAGCGCTCGCCTGCGGGCAGGCCGTCGTGCCCGCGCAGGGGATCGACGACCTCGCTCGGGGGATCGAGGAGTTCCGCGCGATCAACTACCTGGCGCGGATGCCCTTCTATCTGGGCGTCCTGGCCGACGCCCTCGCCAGAAGCGGGCGTCTCGGCGAGGCGCAAGCCGCGATGCGGGCCGCGCTCGATGGCGCCGTCACCCAGAACGAGCGTTGGTGCATTCCGGAGTTGCTGCGCATCCGCTCGTCCATCCTCGCGGCCACGGGCCGGGCGGCGGAGGCCGAGGCGGTGCTCGCCGAGTCGATGACGATGGCCATCGAGATCGGCGCGTTGTCATGGCGGCTGCGGGCCGCCAACGATCTGGCCAGGCTCTGGCTGCTGCAGTCGCGGACGGCAGACGCTCGCGCGATGCTGCGGCCGATCCACGGTGAGTTCACCGAAGGCTTCGCGACGCGCGACCTCGTGGTGGCGACCGACCTTCTTGCACGGCTCGACAAGCCCTGAGAGAGCCGCAAGCAAAACCGCAAGCCAGCATGCATGGCACGCACTGCGTTGGGGCGGCCTGCACTTCGGCAGCGCAAGGACCTAACCGCACTTAACTTGATCGGCAAGACTGGTCCAGCGATCCTCATGGCACCCCCCGCCAGAAGGATCGTCGATGCCGCTGCAGACACAAAGTGATGTGAAGTACGCCAGCAGCGAGCTGCTGGCCGGAACCACGGAGTGGGACACGCTGCGTGCGGAGCACCGGCAGGTGCCGGGCGGTGCCTACAACCCCGTCACGTCCAGTTGCACGGAGCTCGTGATCATCCTGTCCGGCCAGGGCACGGTGCGGCGCACCGGCGATGGCCAGCGGCAGGAGCGCGTGGCACTGCCCGGCACGAGCTGGCTGGTGCCGGCGGGGACGCATGAAACGCAGCTGGAGCTCGACGCGCCGCTCGAATGCCTGCATCTGTTCATGCCGGCCAGCCTGCTGGAACGAAGTGCCCTGGCCGACTACGGCATCGATCCGGATCGATGCCGTCTCGCCTACGCGGCAGCGGTCGCCGACCCTGTGATGGCACAACTCGGGGGCGCGCTGCAGGCGTTCATGCGCAGCGGCAACCGGCACGATGACCGCATCTTCTGCGACGGCATTCGCACCGCGGTCGCAGCACGCCTGATGGGGCACTACACGGTCGACCGCTGGCGCGTGCCGCCGACGGCGCCAACGCTCGACCGCCGGCGGTTGAAGCGCGTGCTCGAGTTCATCGAAGCCCACCTGGCCACCGCTCTGTCGCTGGACGGCCTGGCCAGCCAGGCCTGCCTCAGCCCCTTCCATTTCGCCCGCCTGTTCCGCGAGGCGATGGGCGTGCCGCCGCATCGCTACGTGAGCGAACGCCGGATCGAAGCGGCCAAGGCGATGCTGGCCGCCGACGGTGCGTCGCTGGCGCAGATTGCGCTGGACACGGGCTTCGCATCGCAGGCGAGCTTCACGCGCGTCTTCGGCAAGGCGGCCGGCGTGACGCCGGGCCAGTACCGCGCGCTGTGCCGCGACCAGCGCCTCGAGGTGGATTGAGCTTCAGAACTTCAGGAGCGCAAACGCGGGAAAGGGATGCGCAAGATCTGCGAATACGCACGAGGACCCTTCCACTAGCCTGTGTCTCATGATGAGACTCAAAGACAAAGTGGCCCTTGTGACAGGGGCGGAGGCGGGGATCGGGCTCGCGGTGGCCAAGCTCTTCGTCGAAGAGGGAGCGACGGTGTTCGCGAGCGACCCTGCGGCTTCGAACGACCGCTCGCCCGATGTCTGCGCGTTGGCACTCGATGTCACCAGCGAGCTGGCATGGCAGAGCGCGGTGGACCGCGTCATCGAGCGAAGCGGGCGACTCGACGTGCTGGTCAACGCGGCCGCGGCTGCATCGTACGAACGGCTCGACGAACTCTCCGCGAGTTCATGGATGTGGTCCATCGCGTTGAATCAGACCGGCGTCTTTCTCGGCATGCGCGAGGCCGTGGGCGTGATGCGGCGGCAGAAGGCTGGCGCCATCGTCAACATCGCGCCGGCACTGAACCACCTGCCGGCGGGAGAGGCGTACGCGTGCCACGCCACCACCGGTGCCGTGCGCAGCATGACCAGGAACGCGGCCCTGGCCTGCATGACCGACAACATCCGCATCAACGTGGTGCTGTCCGGCTTCGTGCAGCCGCCCACGCTGTGCGGCGTTGCGCCGATCCAGGTCGCGCATGGGTGCCTGTTTCTGTGCTCCGACGAAGCCGGTGGCATCAGCGGTGCCGAACTGGCCATCGACGGCAGCGGCCCGGTGGCCGCACCCATCTCGTGAGAGCCCCACGGAGCGCAGACGCCATGCAGCAGACTCAACGCCGTTCCCGCGAGCTCGAATCGATCGCGCCGTTCCGGCGTTCGCCCGATGTCGCGGAGCGGTGTGACGCCGACGTCACCGGCACGGTGCCGTCCTGGCTGCAGGGCGACCTGCTGCGCACCTGCCCCGCCGTGTTCGCACAGGGCTCATGGCAGGCGCAACACTGGTTCGATGGCCTCGGCCAGATCTACGCCTTCCGCATCGGTGCTTCGACGGTGCGGTTCCAGTCGCGCTTGCTCGACAGCGAGGCCGCTCGCGAGATCGCAGGCGGCCGTGCGAAGCTCTCCTCGTTCGGCACGCCGACGGAGCGCACAGCCTGGCAGCGGCTGCTGCAGCCAGTGCAACGAAGCACCGACAACACCAACGTCAACATCGTGCAGATGGGTGACGAGGTCGTCGCCCTCACCGAAGGGGCGCGGCAGTTGCGCATCGATGCGGCGTCGCTGCGCTCGCTCGGCGTCCGGCCGTATGGACCTGACGGACTCGGCGGCAACGTGATGAGCGCCCACCCGCATCGCGACTTCGCGCGCCGGAAGGTCGTCAACCTGGCGACCAGTTTCGGTGCYGGCGGAGGTGTCGTCTCGGTCTACGAGCACGACGACCGCACGCACGTGCGCCGGGTTGTCGGATCGTGGCGCACGGACCGCGTGCCCTACCTACATTCGTTCGGGCTCACGCCGACGCGCGCGGTGCTGCTGGCGCATCCGTTTGCCGTGCGGCCACGGGACATGCTGTGGTCCAACCTTGGCTACATCGACCACTTCGAGTGGCGCCCGCAGGACGGCACGCGGCTGATCGTGATGGATCGCGGGAGCGGGGCGACGACCGAGCATGAGGCCGACGCGATGTTCGTGTTCCACACCGTCAACGCCTTCGAGCGCGATGGCGAGACGGTGCTCGACGCGCTGGCCTATCCGGACGCGACGATCATGGAAGACCTGCGCGTTGCTCGCATGGCCGAGCGACTGCCCGACCTCAGGCCGAAGCTGGTGCGCATCACGATGCGGCCGGGCAGGCCCCGTGCCGAGGTGCAGATGCTCGGCGACGCGGCGTTTGAGTTCCCCTGCATCCACTACCGCCGGTCCAGCGGAAGCGACTACCGCTACACCTGGGGTGCGGCCGACGGCCCACGGGACGACGACGGCTACGCGTCGTCCATCGTGAAGGTGGACGTGCGCAGCGGCCAGAGCTGTGCCTTCAGCGACGGCGAGCGCATCTACGGCGAGCCTGTCTTCGTCGCCCGTCCGGGCGGTGTCGACGAAGACGACGGCGTGCTGCTCACCGTGGGGTGCAGCCAGCGCACGACAGGCTCGGCGCTGTCCATCCTGGATGCACGCGACATGACGCTGTTGGCCCGCGCGGACGTGCCGGCGTCGATACCGCTGGGCTTCCACGGCTCCTTCATCGGCGAACGCGAACAAGGAGGCAGGCCATGAAGCGTCGATCGACTGGCAAGGCGCTCGCGGCTGCGGTGGCGCTGGCAGCAGCCGGCGCCGCGGCCTACCTCTGCCTCTGGCCGGTGCCCGCCGAGCCGGTGGCCTGGCCGGCACCGCGGCCGCCCGGCTACGAGGGGCCTCACGCGCCCAACACACGCCTGGCCGGGCTGCACAGGATCGACATCGGCAGCGACTTCGGCCCCGAGCACATCGCACTCGGGCCGGACGGCAAGCTCTACGCTGCCATGACCAGCGGAACGCTGCTGCGCATGGATGCCGATGGCGGCCGGCGCGAGGTGTTGGCCGACACCGGCGGGCGGGTGTTGGGCTTCGACTTCGATGCCCAGGGCCGCATGCTGGCCGCCGATGCGATGAAGGGGCTGCTGGCCATCGGTCGCGATGGTCGGGTGGAACTGCTGGCCGACCGAGTCGGCCCCGACGACCCGATCCGGTATGCCAACTCGGTGGCCGTCGCGCCGGACGGTACGGTGTACTTCACCGACGCCTCGTCGCGCTTTGCACCTTCGCACTGGGGCGGCACCTACGAGGCCAGCGTGCTCGACATCCTCGAGCAGGCCGCCACCGGCCGCGTGCTGGCCTACGACCCGGTGGCGCACGGCACGCGTGTGGTGGCACGGGGTTTCTCGTTCGCCAACGGCATCGCGCTGTCGGCTGACGGGCGCACGCTGTTCGTCGCCGAGACCGGCCGCTACCGGATCTGGAAACTCGACGCTGCGGCACGCGGCATCGATGTGCAGCGTGCCACGCCCCAGGCCCGCGTGCTGCTCGACAACCTTCCCGGTTACCCCGACAACCTGATGCGCGGCCGCGACGGCCGAATCTGGGTCGGCCTCTTCAAGCCGCGCAATCCCGCCGCCGACAGCCTCGCCGAGCGGCCCTTTCTGCGCAAGGTGCTGCTGCGGCTGCCGCGCGCATGGCTGCCGCTCGGCAAACCCTACGGTCATGTCTTCGCGATCGACGAAGACGGCCGCGTCGTCGAAGACCTGCAGGACCCCACCGGCGCCTACCCGGAGACGACTGGCGCCACCGAAACCGCGCAGCGCCTGTACATCCACAGCCTGCACGCACCGGCCATCGGCTGGCTCGCGCTGACGCCGGTTTCATCAACTGTTCCAACCCGCTGAAGGAGGCTTGTCGTGAAGAACCCCATCCACCTGCTGCGCCTGGTGGTGCCGCTCGCCGTGGCCCTGCTGGCAGGCGCGCCGGCCGGCGCTCAACAACCCCWGGAGAAAGCCAAAGTGAAAAACGTCGTTCTCGTTCATGGCGCCTGGGCCGATGGCTCGGGCTGGCACCGCGTGCACGATCTGCTGCGGGCCAGGGGCTACGCCGTCARCATCGTGCAGAACCCGCTCACCTCGCTGGCGGCGGACGTGGCCGCCGTGCAGCGCGTGCTGGCCCGGCAGAACGGGCCGGCCCTGCTGGTGGGCCATTCCTACGGCGGCGTGGTGATCACCGAGGCGGGCAACGCCCCGAACGTGGCGGGGCTCGTCTACGTGGCCGCCTTCGTGCCCGATGCCGGCGAGTCGGTGGCGTCGATGCTCGAAGGCGGTGCCCCGCCTCCGGTGCAGCCGTCGGCCGACGGCTACCTGTTCTTCGACGCTGCCGTCTTCCCGCAGGCCTTCGCGCAGGACCTGCCACCGGCACAGGCCGCGTTCCTGGCCGCGGCGCAGATCCCCCCGGCGGCGGCGGCCTTCGAGGCGAAGGTGTCGCAGCCCGCGTGGAAGACGCACGGCAGCTGGTACGTGCTGAGCACCGAAGACCGCATCATCCCGCCGCCCGCACAGCGCCAGATGGCGGGCCGAGCGAAGGCCTCGATCAAGGAGGTGCGGGCCAGCCACGCCTCGTACATCTCGCAGCCCGAGGCGGTGGCCGAGGCCATCGACCAGGCGGCGCGGGCATCGGTTCGATGAATCGGGCGCCCCGGCACGTCGCCGGGGCGATGCTGGAGACAGGAGGAAAACATGAAGAAGCTCGACATCTCGGAGCGCAAGCGTGGCTTTCGCATCCACTCGATCGTGTTCGTGCTGAGCATGGCCATGCTTGCCGGCATCAACCTCTGGACCGGCGCACCCTATTGGGTGGCGTACGTGCTGGTGAGCTGGGGCATTGGCGTGCTGGCCCATTGGTGGTTCGTCCTGGGCCCTGGCGCTCGCCATGCCGGAATCGTCTGACTCAGGAGAACCGTCATGCTTGAAGAAGCCTACGAACCGCAGTGCAAGTCTGCGAGGGCGCATTGCAACGATGCGCGCCAGCTCAGCCGAAAGACGCTGACCCTGCTGACGCTGGCGCTCGGAACGTTCTGCATCGGAACATCGGAGTTCGCCAGCATGGGGATCATCCAACTGTTTTCAGCCGAACTGCGTCTCGACATTTCAACCGCAACGCATGCGATCGAAGCCTATGCCTTCGGTGTCGTGCTCGGTGGGCCTGCCGTGACGATCCTCGCGGCGAAGTTGAACCGCAAGAGTCTGCTGCTGGCCTTGATGGCGAT
Source organism: Rhizobacter sp. P2_H3 (assembly GCF_056403355.1). Classification (NCBI taxonomy): domain Bacteria; kingdom Pseudomonadati; phylum Pseudomonadota; class Betaproteobacteria; order Burkholderiales; family Sphaerotilaceae; genus Rhizobacter; species Rhizobacter sp. P2_H3. Next base: position 35,647 of record NZ_JBFUFQ010000035.1, read on the forward strand.
CTTCGTTCTCGGCAACCTGCTTTCGGCGGTGGCGACCGGGTTGGGGAGTTTTGCGCTCGCACGCTTCGTGAGCGGCATCCCGCAAGGCGCGTATTTCGGCGCAGGCGCCGTGGTTGCCTCTTACATCGTCGGGCCGGGCCAAGGTGGGCGGGCGTTCGCCCTGGTGATGACGGGCCTGACCGTGGCCACGATTGTCGGCTCGCCGCTGGCCGCGCTGCTGGGCCAGGCGCTGGGCTGGCGCAATGTCTACGTCGCCGTGTCGGCACTGGGTGTGCTGTCGATCATCGCCCTGTGGATGTGGGTGCCACGCTCGCGCGCGTTGGACGGTGGGCCGGTGTTGCAGGAACTGCGGGCTTTGAACCGCGCGCCCGTCTGGATGATGGCGGCCGTGGCTGCCTTGGGCGTGGCCAGCATCTTTGCCGTGTACACCTTCATCGGGCCGTTCGTGACCGACGTTGCCGGGCTGGGCGCGCCATGGATCCCGATCGCACTGGCCCTCTTTGGTGTCGGCATGACCGCAGGCAACGTGGTCGGCGGGTGGCTGGCGGACCGGCATCCCTCGCAAGGCTTGAAGGCCGGTTTCGGCAGCGCTCTGGTCGCGCTGGCGATCCTGGCCGTGGGTGGCGAAACCGCCTGGGTGCTGATGACGGGCATGTTTGCCGTGGGCGCCACGATGATGGTCGCGATCCCGACCATTCAGGTCCGGCTCACGCAGGCAGCGCCGGATGCGCCGACGATGATGGGCGCGGTGAACCTGGCGGCCTTGAATATCGCGAACGCGATCGGCGCATGGGCTGGCGGTCAGGCCATTGCGCAGGGATATGGCCTGCTGTCCGCGGTGTGGGCCGGGTTCGCTCTGACCCTGGCCGGGCTCGTGCTGTTCCTGCTGCTGTCGCGCAGGCCCATCGACGGCAGTCGGTCTCGCGTGCTCCACCCGCTCTAGGTGTCGTGTTCCAGGAGCTTGTTCATGGTCGGGCGCAGGTGAAGCCGGCTTCGTGCTCAGCCCTGGGCCGAGCGCTGCACCATCCCGTCCCATCCGCCCATCGCAATCTCGGCAACCGCCTGCAGTTCCTCTCTCGCGGCGCCATCGCGTGCCCTGATGGCCATGCCGCTCTGGACTGTTTGCAGGAACCTCGCGAGCTTGTGGACATCGAGAGTCTTCGGCAGCTCGCCTTCAGCGACCGCCTTTGCGAGGCGCGGCACGAGCACCTCGAAGGCGCCGCCTCGCGTGGTCCTCATCAGATCCGCGAGTTCGGTATGGCCATCGCTTCCGACAGTGCCGAGCGTGACCAGGCAGCCATGTGGCAGATCGCAATCGGAGCCTGTCATCGCCGCGGCCGAGTCCCACAGGTAGGCGAACGCGGCTTCGCGGGCCGTAGGCGCCTGGTGGAAGCGCCCCAGAACCAGGTCCTCATAAGTCACGGAGTACAGGCGCAGCGCCTCGGCGTACAGCGCATCCTTCGAGCCGAACGCGGCATAGAGGCTGGTCGAACCGATACCCAGAGCCGTGGTCAGGTCGGCAATCGACGTGGCCTCGTAGCCCTTGATCCAGAAGAGCCGCATGGCCCTCATCAATGCCGCCTCGCGGTCGAACTCGCGCGGTCGGCCACGAGCAAGAGGTACGCGGGCRGGGGCCTTCGAAGGGATGATTTTTTTTTGCATCGATCGCTGCACAAATAGCTTGACCAGCCGATGCCGCAATCCTACCATTTGTGCATCGATCACTGCACAAAGGATGATTCCTTGAAAACCCTTGCTGGAAAACGCGCCCTGGTCACAGGAGGATCTCGAGGCATTGGAGCCGCCATTGCGGTGGCGTTGGCTGAGAACGGCGCCGACGTTGCCCTGACATTCCAGAACTCGGCCGACAGGGCAAACGCCGTGGTGTCTTCCATCGAAAAGCTGGGCCAGCGTGGCACGGCGATTCAGGCTGACAGTGCGGATCCGACCGCCATCAAGCGGTCGGTGGAGGAAGCCGTGGCCGCGTTGGGAGGCCTGGACATCCTGGTCAACAACGCCGGAATCGCGCTCTACGACACCATCGCCGACTTCAGCGTCAGCGATATTGACGCGCTGCTTGCGGTCAACGTGCGCGGCCCGGTGCTGACGACCCAGGCCGCCATCCCGCATCTGGGCGCGGGCGGTCGCGTCATCACCATCGGTTCCGCCGGTGCGGAGCGCATCGTCGGCGCCCCGGGAACGATCTACTACATGACCAAGTCGGCGCTGCAATCCTTCACACGCGGCCTTGCGCAGGAACTGGGGCCGAAAGACATCACCGCCAATCTCGTCCAGCCAGGTTCCACCAACACGGACATGAACCCGTCCAACGGGGAGAGTTCCGACTGGCAGCGCAGCCTGACGCCGCTGGGTCGCTACGCCGAACCGGCGGATATCGCCGCCGCCGTGAGCTTCCTGGCGAGTCCTGCAGCGCGACACCTGACGGGAACCATCATCAACGTCGATGGCGGCTTGCTCGCCTGAGTCGACGGCCCGCGGACAACGGCCAGATACCTCGCAGCGACCGCGTTGCGCACAGCACTTGAAGCGCATTGGTTGACGTCAGGCGGCCAGGAGCGGGCGGCTGCGAGAGACGCCTTTCAGGTCGGCCAAGGTCATGATCGTTCCTCCGCCGGTCGAGAAGCTGCCGATTTTCGTTTTGGGCGCTGTGCTTGCGCTCACCGGTGGATTCCTCGCGATGCAGGAATCCATGTTCAACTGAGCGCAGCTCGAAGCGTTTGCTATGGTCGTCGTTGGCTTGGGTGCCGACGACGGTAGCATCGATATCGCCCTACCCCCTCCCGACGCAGCCATCCGCGAGAACACAGAAAGCACTTCCATGGCCATCCAGTGGTTCCCAGGCCACATGCACACGACCCGCAAGGCCATCGCCGATCGCCTGCCGGAGATCGACGTGGTGATCGAGTTGCTCGACGCACGGCTACCGGGCTCGAGCACCAATCCCTTGCTGGCCGAACTGACGGCAGGCAAGCCTGCGCTGAAGGTATTGAACAAGCAGGACCTCGCAGATCCGGAGATCTCCGAGCTTTGGCTGGCGCACTACCAGGCGCTGCCGGGCACCCGTTCGCTGGGGCTGGACGCCAGCACCACCGCGCCGGCGCGTGCGCTGATCGCGGTGTGCCGGGCGCTTGCCCCGCATCGCGGCGGCATGGTCAAGCCGGTGCGGGTGTTGATTTGCGGTATTCCCAACGTGGGCAAGTCGACGCTGGTCAACACCCTCAACGGCCAGCGCACAGCCAAGACGGGCGACGAGCCGGGCATCACCAAGCTGGAGCAGAAGATCCTGCTGGCCAACGACTTTTTCCTGTTTGACACACCGGGCATGCTGTGGCCGCGAATCCTCACTGCGCAGGGTGGGTACAACCTGGCGGCGAGCGGTGGCATCGGCCGCAATGCTTATGACGAGGAAGAGGTAGCGATGGCGCTGCTGGCTCGCGTGCGCCATCGCTACGCGGACCGACTGGTGGCGCGCTACAAGCT
>NZ_JBFUFQ010000036.1:0-38998 GCF_056403355.1 Rhizobacter sp. P2_H3
GCGCGACGCCGTGCTCGATCAACACGTCGAGCGCGTCGTGGCGCTGCGATGCGACGGTGCGCTCGCGCAGCGGGTGCGTGAGCCAGTGGCGCAGCGCGCGGCTGCCCATGCCGGTGCGGCAGGTGTCGAGCAGCGACAGCAGCGTCGGCGCGTCGTCGCCGCGCAGCGTCTGCGTGAGTTCGAGGTTGCGGTGCGTGGTGGGCGGCAGGTCGAGCAGGTCGCCGCTGCGCTCCACCTGCAGCGCGCGCACGTGTGCCAGGGCCTGGCCCTGCGTGTGCTCGGCATAGCTCAGCAGCGCGGCGGCGGCGGCCTGCGCGGTGCCGAGTTCCTGTGCGTTGAAGCCGGCGAGGCTCGCGACGCGCATCTGCTCGCACAGTTTGCGCAGGCCAAGGGCGGTGTCGAACTGCCAGCCGGGGCGGTGCGTGATCGCGATGCGGGCCTGCGCGACGGCCGCGGGCACCTGCTCGCGGTCGACCAGCACCTCGGCGGCGTTCAGGCGGGCGAGCCAGCCGGGCAACTCGCGTTCGGTGCATTCGGTCAGGCCGAGTTGGCCGCTGCTCAGGCCGAGCCAGGCGAGGCCGTAGCTGGTGACGCCGCGCTGCGTCTTCTGCGACACCGCGAGCAGCAGCGCGTCGCGCTTGTCGGCGAGCAGCTCGGTGTCGGTGACGGTGCCGGGGGTGACGACGCGCACCACCTTGCGCTCGACCGGGCCCTTGGCGGTGGCGACGTCGCCGACCTGCTCGGCGATCGCGACGGCTTCGCCCAGCTTGATCAGCTTCGCCAGGTAGCTCTCGACGGAATGGAACGGCACGCCGGCCATCACGACCGGCTCGCCGCCGCTCTGGCCGCGGCTGGTCAGCGTGATGTCGAGCAGCTTGTTGGCACGGCGGGCGTCTTCATAGAAGAGCTCGTAGAAGTCGCCCATGCGGTAGAAGACGAGCGTGTCGGGGTGCTCGGCCTTGATGCKCAGGTACTGCTGCATCATTGGGGTATGGGCCGGAATGGGGGCACGCGCGGGAGCCCGGCCGGCGGGCGATTCTTCCGCTAAGTCGTTGAATTGCTGAGTGTTTTTGTCGGATGACATGCTCACGATGGACTTTTCAGCGCCTATGAAAACTTGGGGGAACTTGGCCGTTCTGCGTAGGTTTGCGCGCTTCTAAAATCGAAACCTACGCTGGGCTGCGGCCGGTCTTCCAGAAAACCTACGCTTGCAGGGAGCGCAATGCAGTTCGACGCCCGCGCAGCCAAGGCACTTCAGCCAGGCGCGCACCTTACCATCGACGGCTGCCCAGGCCTTCGTCTCGAAGCCACTCAAACCCGACGCGCTTGGACCTATCGGTACCGCAGTCCGGTCGACGCGCGGATGCGCCAGGTCGGCCTGGGGCGTTGGCCAGCGATGTCGTTTCCAGCGGCGGCGGCCGAGTGGGAGCGTTTGCGCGGGCAGCGCGACGCGGGCGGCGATCCTGCGCTGTCGAAGCGCCAGGCGCGGGAGGCCGAGCGGACGGCCCGCGTTGCAGAGAAACAGGAGCAGCGGGAGCGCGCGTACACGGTGCGCCTCCTGTGCGAGGACTACCTGGTTGGACACGTTGCCCTGACGACGTGGGCGAGGCGATGCTGGGGCACATGCAGGAGGGGGTGAAGGGTGTCTACAACCTGCACACCTACGACAAGCAGTGCCGCGTCTGGATCAACCGACTGTCCACGCACCTCGATGGATTGGTAGAGCGGTAGTCGTATCGCCACGATCGCTCACCAGAGCGATTCGTTGAGCGATGCGCCCACAACGTTGAGGAGATCCGAAATGGGGGCGTGCGAATCAGCGCTTGCCCGGTCGTTGTAGAACGGCCAACGACCTGACGGTTTGGATCAGTCCTAGGTCCCTCTGCTGCAACTCGACACGTTCGTGGTGACGACGATCGTCTTGCGAGCGCTCCGTTCTAGACCGCACCGCAATCTGGCACGCCTTCAATGTGACGCCGCGGAACACAGCTTCGGAGGCATCTTCCCAGTTCTTGAACAACGGAAGCAACGGGCCAATCTCCAGTTGCAGAGCCTTCTTCCGAGCTTCCTCGTCACCAGGTGCGACGAGGCGACCATTCCCGTACTTGATAACCTCATCCACCCGTTGGGCGATAGTGTCGAATCGGAGCGATTCGGCCACGCAGAAAACCACTAGCATTTCGAGAGGGAAGCGCTTCTTGACATTGGTCATGCCAGGAATATTGACGAGTGCCGCATCAAGCCCGCCCGAATCACGGGTGACCAGATCGAGCGTGCTCGGATAGCGCTCTACCTTGCGGCCCGCCACCTTGCTGACGTAGAGCGAGGTCGGATCCATTTCGAGGACGAGGCCTTGATCGACTCTGCCGTGCCCTGGAAAGACCTCGATCGTCACGGGTGGCGCCGGTCGGCAGATGCGGTAAGAGCTATTGTCAAATCGGATCAACCCGGTCTCTTCCGTGAGCGCTTGGCGCATCGCGCTGATTTCGGAAGACCACCGCTGGTCAACGTGCAGCTGAAAATGATCAGGCATGGTGCTGAGGCGATTGTTGTCTTGATACTGTAGCCAAAAGTCCCAGGCCGCAGGGAACTCGTAGGAGATGGACGTGTCGCAGACAAAACCGGTCGACATCTGAGACGCTGTCTTCAGCGATCCTTGAAGAGGTCGATGGGTTTGGGATCGTCGGTGTTGATCTCGATGGAGTGCTTGGTGGCCTGCTCCCGCTGTCCGGTGGAGCGATAGCCTCATCGGCTGATGTACACGGTGGCGCGCCATTCCCTGATACACCGTGTCGGGGCTGTGCTGTTTGTGCTACCCGGGCCGGTGCCGACGTGGTCCTATGGTCCTTCAGTCGTTCCGACCCCGCCCGCAATGTCGACGAGTTCAGTCCGACCGAAACTCGTTGGCTGATCGATGCGATGACAGAGGTGGCACCCAGGCGTACGGCACGGCTGCGCGCGGTGAGTCCCTGAGCGATCAGCCGCGCGCTGTCCAACTACGCGCCTCGAAGGGCCTGCGGCACGGTAACGGTCTTGCGGCGGCCCGTGAAGGGTGGCGGCAAGAGGTTGGAAACCGGCCGCTCCTCGCACCAAGTGGTTACCTCGCGCACCAGCCAAGCGACACGTCTGCCGGAGAGAAGGCGGGGTTTGGGGAATGCGTCCCCGCGGACGAGTTTCTCCACCGTCGACTCGGACAACGAGGTGAAAGCAGCGACATCTGGCAGGTCAAGGTAGATCGGATCGAGTTTGCTCATTTGCTCTCTGTGGGGCTGTTGATATCGGGTCCCGCTCGAGGCGGGCCTCGTAGGTCAGGCGCGCGGCAGTGGCGCGGTCGGCACCGCGCTGCGTTGCAGCGGCGTCGGTGAATCCGCCCTGGAGCGGGTGTTCGGGCAGTCGAGCGAAGGGGCGCTCGGTCCGCATGGCTGCGGACGCGACGAGGAGCGACTCCGCCTGTGCGATGGCGTTCATGAAGTCTCCAGTAAAGAGATCGGACCGCTGCGCAAGATCACGTTTGTGGATCACCACAACTACATGAGCGGGGGCACCTTCCTCGATGGCGATCAGGTGGCTCGTGACGTGCTGCTTCTGTGGAAGCCTGGGCTCGACTGGAGATCGGCGCTGCACGGCATTCCACTCGACCCGATCGCCGGGCGTGCGCCAAGGAAGGAGTGGACCACGGAGGAGGAGCAACTCGAGGCGGAGCGGCTGCGCTACCGCATGCCTCGCACCTACGCAGCACTGCCGACCTCGCTGCGGCAGCTTGCCTGCGTCGCTTGACGCCAAAGCCCTCGTCAACGTCCTCGGATGTTGCTCAGGGACGGCGCCGAGTGCTCCGTCCCAGCACTGCTCAGCAGAACTGGACCTCGGTGCTGCACAGGCGTGTGCCGTCCGGCGCGCTGATGCTCAGGCTCAGGGCGTTCAAGCACGCGGACCCTGGCAGCGCAGTCGGTGCGAGCCGACGGTGGCGCGAGAACACGGCCTTGCCGTCGACCGTGCCCGTCCACTCGGCGATGTATTTCCGCGAAGGAACGCTCGCCTTCAACGGCTTCAGGTGAAACCGCTCGACGAAAGACTGCAGCTCCACCTCGGAGCTGATTCGGCCAAACACCTGCTCGATCGGAAGGCTGCTCTCCATGGGGTGTGCTCCTAGTGGACGGCAGTTTGGTCAACGCCGATGATGACGCTACCAGCTTTGAATACGGCTGTCGCCGGTGCACCAGCTGTCAGGTTCAAGGACTCGGCGCGTTCGGTCGTGATGCGCGCCATGAGGGTCTGTCCATTGGGTAGGTCGAGCCCGACCTTGACATCGTCGTCRTCGCCTTGGCCCACGTCGCGCACGCTGCCCACCAGCTGATTGAACGTCGCGGGCAAGCTCGCCGCCGGCTCCTCCAGCAGGACGATCGAGGTGGGGTGCACCAAGCCAAAGGCGCGCCCGCCTTGCTGCAGTTTCAGGATGTTCTGCACCTCGTGAGAGACCTTGATGACGATCTGCAGGCCCTGGGCGAGGCCCAGTTGCACTTCGTTGGCGTCGATGCCCGGGTGGATGGCCGTCACGACGCCATCGAGGGTGTTGAAGTCAGCGGGTTTCATGAGTTCAAGGTTCCGTGTGCTCGTGCCTCGCCGGCTGGCGGGGTGCTGCAATATACTGTATGAATGAACAGTAGTCAGCTGCCACGCGAAGGAGTCACGCGTGTTGGCCGGGAATCACCTGGGCCAGCCGTGGTGCCGCGCGCCAGCGTGGCCATCGGCTTCGGCTCGCCGTCGCAGGATTCGGGCGTCGGGCGCCTGGACCTGAATGACGTGCTGATCAGGAACCCGCTGGCCACCTTCCTGATGCGCGTGAGCGGCAGTGCGATGCGAGAGGCTGGCATCGACGACGGCGACATCGTGCTGGTCGACCGCTCGGTCCATCCAGCCAGCGGCCACATCGTGATCGCCGTCGTGGACGACGAGTTCATGTGCCGGCGGCTGGTGACGCAGGGATCGTCGCTGCGCCTGGTGGCGACCGACCCGAGCTGCGCCGATGTCGTGCCGCGCGCGGCCCAGGAGCTGCAGGTCTGGGGTGTGGTGACCAACGCCATCAAGGCGATGCCCGTCTGAGGCTGCGCCATGTTTGCGCTGGTCGATGTCAACAACATGTACGTGAGCTGCGAGCGGGTGTTCAAGCCCTCGCTCAACGGCCGGCCGGTCGTCGTGCTGTCGAGCAACGACGGCGCCTGCATCGCGCGCAGCAACGAGGCCAAGGATCTTGGTGTGCAGATGGCGCAGCCGTGGTTCCAGGTGCGGCACCTGGAGCGCGAGGCGGGGCTGATCGCGCTGTCCGCCAACTTCGAGCTGTACGGCGACATGTCCAGCCGCATGATGTCGATCGTCGGGCAGTACGCGCCGCGGCAGCAGATCTACAGCATCGATGAATGCTTCCTCGATTTCGAGGGTGTGCGCGGCGACCTTGTGGAGATCGGCCGAGACATCCGCCGGACGGTGCTGCAGTGGACCGGACTGCCGACCAGTGTGGGGTTCGGGCCGACCAAGACCCTCGCGAAGCTGGCCAACCACGTGGCGAAGACGGCTGATCGCAAGCCGGGCTCGTATCCGGCGGCCCTTGCGCAGGTGTGCAACTTCGGCGAGATGACCCAAACCGAGCTCGATGCGGTGATGGGTGTCACCGAGGTGGGTTGCGTGTGGGGCATCGGCCGGCGCATCGGAGCGCGGCTGACGGAGGCTGGCATCCGCACAGTGCGAGACCTGGCCAACGCGGACGTCACGGCACTCCGCAGCCAGTTCAGCGTGGTACTGGAGAAGACGCTCCTGGAGCTGCGTGGCACCTCGTGCCTCGGCCTCGATGACACCACGGCAGGCCGGCAGCAGATCATGTGCTCGCGGTCGTTCGGAAGCGCTGTGACCGAGTTGGCCGAGCTTGAGCAGGTCGTCAGCGACTTCACATCACGCGTGGCCGAGAAGCTGCGGCAGCAGGGCAGTGCGGCGGGAGCGGTCCACGTCTTCATCACGACGAGCCCGCATCGCAAGCAGGATCGCCAGCACAGTCCGAGCATGACCGTGCCGATGGTGCGGCCGACCACCGATACGCGCGAGCTCGTTGCGACGGCCACGCGCGCGCTGCAGCAGATGTACCGGCCGGGTTTCAACTACGTGAAGGCCGGCGTCATGCTGGTGGACTTGCATGATGGAGGTGCCCGGCAAGGTGAGCTTGACCTCTTCGCAACTGACAAGCCCACAGTGCAGGCGGAAGTAGGACGAGATCGGGCTCAGCTGATGGGTGCGTTGGATGCGCTGAACCATCGGTTCGGCAAAGGGGCCGTTCGCATTGCCAGCGCTCACCACGGACGTGGAACGCAGGCTTCAGTTGGCAAGCAGGAGCGGCGCACCCCGCGCTATACGACGAGACTCGACGAGATTGCGAGAGCCAGCTCCTGACCGCTGGTCGCCGCGAACTGGAGCCATCGACCCTGACTTGACCTCCCGGCAAATGCCCGATTGCGCCTTCAATTCATTGCCACCTCACCTTGGGGTTTTTACTGATTTCTCAGGGGGCTTGAAGATCTCGGTCTGCGACCTACTTCGCCCTTGTTATCCCATGTGACCAACTCGATTCGGATGAGGAACTGAATCATGTCTCGCACATCAGATCGCACGCCGACCGGCTCCGCCAAACGCGCAACGTCGCTCCGCGTCTCGTGGATGAGCCCGAACCAGCTTCGCGCCTACTTCGTGGCGCGAGAGACGCTGCGCAAACTGAAGCCCACACCGACGCCATTGGTGCCTGTCGATTTTTCACCGCGTGACCGCGGTCACGTGGGTCGCTGACTACCGATGGCGTAAACCAGCATGACTGCACTCGCAGGCGCCATCACACCGCCGCGCAGTCCGTTCACAGGGCTCGCTCCGGGGCCACCAAGCAGTCATTCGCGGCGATGCCCCGCATTGGCATCACTATTTACTGAAGGAGGTCCGACATGCTCGATACCATGTTCTATCGCCCTCAGGGGCTCCTCGACCAGCTGACCACGCTGCACCAGGCGCTCACGCGCTCATTGACCGGGGACGGCACGCCGGACGCAATACGCTCCGTCGCCGCCGGTAGTTTTCCCGGCATCAACGTCGGCCGTACCACGAAGACCTTGGAGGTCTATGCGTTTGCGCCCGGCCTTGATGCGGCGTCCATCGATGTGACGGTGGAACGGGGTGTCCTGAAGATTTCCGGCGAGCGCCGCGGCTCGGCGCCTGGCGGCGATCTGAAGGTGCAGACGTACGCCGCAGAGCGCCCGATGGGACGCTTCACCCGGGCGCTGACGCTGCCCGACGATGCCGACACGGCGAAAGTGGAAGCGACGTATCGCGACGGTGTTCTACGGGTCAGCGTCGGTCTGCAAGAGGCGGCTCAGCCCACGCGCATCGCGGTTCGCTGATACCGCGTCCTCTCGTCCAACAGACCATGAAAGGAACTGTCATGTCCAACACCGACCTGGCTACTGCTGCACCCGACCGCAGCAACCCGACGCGACCCCAAGACGCACGCATGGAATCGAGCGAACGCTCGCAACGCGCCGTCGCACCCGCAGCGGATATCTTCGAAGATGCCGGTGGCATCACGCTGCTCGCGGACATGCCGGGCGTTTCGCGGGAGAACCTCGACGTTCGCCTGCACGGCGACTCGCTTGCCATCGAAGGGCAAGCAAGCATCGCCACGGCGGAAGACATGCGCGCGCTGTGGGCTGAAGTCAGCGTGCCGTGCTTCCGTCGCACCTTCACGCTCAGCCGGGAGCTTGACGCCGGCCGCATCGAGGCCAACATCAAGGATGGAGTCCTGAGTCTGCGCATCCCGAAGCAGGCCCATGCGCAAGCGAAGAAGATCTCCGTGCGTGCGGGCTGACACTYGGCTTGAACGGTATTGCGCCATGCCTGCGGATTGCTATCGCGTGGTCGTGCCCGAGAGCGCTCGCCTGGCCGGTTACACCGCTACCGGCCGGCGGGCCTCCGTCGTCCCGGGCGAGCATGTCGTCCAGCGATTCAGGCTGAAGGTGCCGCTCGATGGCATCTCGGAAGCTTTCCGATTTCTAGGTGCCGACGCACGCGGCGATGACATCCACATCCCAGTGCGCTCGGAGGCTGACATCGAACGCGTTCTGCACGAAGAGCCGGCATCCGAATAAAGTTGGCCTAGAAGCGGTCGGTCACAGGGGGCCCGCTCCTGGCCGGCTACGGCCTGCCTGGATTTGCCATTGGTCATGCCTTTTGCCGTGCTATTTCATTCGATGCTCGGACTTGACCCGGCAGCGCACCGAGGACTTCCTGCGCGCCCTGCCACGCGGATGAGGGACTGATTCCGGGAGCACACGAACGATGATTGAGCATGCGGTGGTGATCGCCGGCGGAGGTCCGACGGGGCTGATGTTGGCAGGTGAATTGGCGCTGGCAGGCGTGGACGTCGCTGTCGTCGAGCGCCGTCCCCATCAAGAACTCTCCGGTGCGCGCGCCCTGGGAATCTCCTCGCGAACCATTGAAGTGCTCGACCAGCGCGGCATCGCGGATCGATTCCTCGCGGCGGGACAAACCGCGCAGGTCACGGGCTTCGCCCTCACCCGCCTGGACATCAGCGATTTCCCGACTCGCCACAACTACGGGCTGGCGCTGCGGCAGAAGCACATCGAGCGCCTCCTGGCCACCTGGGTCACCGAGCTCAAGGTGCCCATCCTCTACGGCCGTGAAATCACGGGATTCGTGCAGCACGACGGCGGTGTCGACGTCGCACTCGCCGACGGTCGGTCACTGAGGGCGCTGTATCTCGTCGGGTGCGACGGCGGACGCAGCATCATTCGCAAGACGGCGGGCATTGACTTCCCGGGTTGGGATCCGACCACGAGCAACATCCTCGCGGAAGTGGAAATGACGGAAACGCCTCCGTACGGGGTGCATCGGTCGTCTGCCGGCGTGTATGCCTTCGGGCGGTCGGAGTACGAGATCAAAGGCAGCGAGATCATCTACAAGGATGTGGGCCCGATTGGTGTCATGGTGACCGAGCCGAACCCGAATGCAGGCACCGAGCCGACGCTGCGCGATCTCAAGGAGCGGCTCATCGCCGCGTGCGGCACCGACTATGGCGTCCACAGCCCGACCTGGATCTCCAGGTTCACCGACACGACGCGGCAGGCCGCGCAGTATCGCCGTGGACGCGTGCTGCTCGCCGGCGACGCCGCCCATGTTCACTCGCCGATCGGCGGACTGGGGCTCAACACGGGCGTGCAGGATGCGGTGAACCTCGGGTGGAAGCTGGCGCAGGTGATCAAGGGGACGTCACCGGAGAGCTTGCTCGACACGTATCACGCCGAGCGTCACCCGGTCGGTGCGCGCGTGCTCAAGACCACGATGGCGCAGGTTGCACTGCATCGCGAGGACGCTCGCACACTGGCTGTCCGCGACATCGTGGGCGACTTCCTCAAGATGGAGGAGCCGCGCAAACGAATCGCTGCGGAGATGTCCGGCCTGGACATTCACTACGACCTCGGCAAGGGCCACCCGCTGCTCGGACGCCGCATGCCCGATCTCGACCTGGTCACCGCGATCGGCCCGCTGCGGGTCTTCACCCTGCTGCATGATGCCCGACCGGTGCTGCTCAACGTTGGTGAACCCGGGAGCTTTGACATCGCTGCGTGGGCAGATCGGGTTCGGCTCGTCGACGCGAAATACGTCGGTACGTGGGAGCTTCCGGCACTCGGGGTGGTCACGGCTCCCACCGCGGTGTTGATTCGGCCTGACGGCCATGTGGCTTGGGTCGGAGACACTGCTCCATTCGGGCTCGTCGATGCATTGACCACCTGGTTCGGGCCGCCTGCGGCGACGTAGCCCACCCGGCTTGATGGTGTGCTGCGGACGAGGCGAGCGCAGTCTCCTGTCTCGCTTGGGGGCAGATCGACCCGTCAGCCCGGCAGCCTCTGCGCCAGCAATCAAATCGCTCAATGGTGACGCAGAGTCGAGGCCGCGGCTTCACGCCGAGCGTCGGTCTAGCGACTGGCTAGGCATCACTGCCGTGAGCATACGTATGCGCTGGCTCCCGGGCCGCGTTGGCGCGCTTGTCGCCCAGGGCCGCACCCAGTGCGATGCCAATGCCAACGCCAACTGCGAGGCCGATGCCAATACCCAAGGCCAAGTGACCAAGGGCAACGCCGAAACCGGCGCCAGCGGCCAGGCCAAGTGCTGTGCCCCACGCTATGCCAACGCCAAGGTGGTGTTCGCGGATCTCGCTCTGCTTTTCATCCACAGTGCTTCTCCTTGATGCCAAACGTTGAAACTGGGCTGCGACCTGAGGTTCGCTGCAGGGCGTCAGCTCAATCGACCTTTTTCAATCCAGTGATCATCCCGCATAGCCTACCCGAATGCTGCCAGCCATGAGCGACAGCACCTGGCTGGCCGTGAACACCCCATGTGCTCACGTCCAGGCGATGAATCGCCGCGGACTCGACTTCCTGGAACACCTGCGCGCCGAGCTGTCGAATGGACGCGTGGTCGCTGGTTCGAGCTCCGCACGGCCAGCCAATCCGATCAAGGACGTGGCACAGTTCGCCAGGCGCCTCGATCCAGCTCACGCGCTTGTCCTACGCTAGGCGGTGTCGGGGTCCTATCCGGGGTGGCGTGTCGGCCTTCGATGATCGACGGCATGCCCCTTGCAACGACGGCCAAGGCCTCCGCTCCCCACCCCGACCCCGCCGCCGCGCGGCTCGCGTGGTGGAAGACGCTCGGCCCCGGACTAATCACCGGCGCGGCCGACGACGACCCGAGCGGCATCGCCACCTACACGCAGGCCGGCGCGCAATTCGGCTACGGCATGGGCTGGAGCGTGCTGTTGACCTTTCCCCTGATGGTGGGCATACAGMTGGCCAGCGCCCGCATCGGTCGCATCACCGGCCGCGGCCTGACCGAGAACTTCGCAAAGCTGTGCCCGTCCTGGCTCGTGATCGGACTGGTCTCGCTGCTGGTCGTGGCGAACGTGATCAACCTCGGCGCCGACCTCAACGCGATGGCCGATGCGGTGGCGCACGTGGTGGGCGGCCCGACCGCGGCGTACGCGGTCGGGTTCGGGCTGCTGTCGCTCGCGCTGCAGGTGTGGCTGCCGTACAGGCGCTACGTCGGCATCCTCAAATKGCTCACGCTGAGCCTGTTCGCCTACGTGGGGGTGGCGTTCGCCGTGCACGTGGACTGGCGCGCCGCGCTGCACGGCGCGCTGCTGCCGCACTTCGTGTGGAGCAGGGACTACGTGACAACCCTCGTCGCGATCCTCGGCACCACCATCAGCCCCTACCTCTTCTTCTGGCAGGCGGCGCAGGAGGTCGAGGAGATCCACCGCGTGGCCGAGGACCAGCCGCTGCTGCGCGCACCAACGCAGCGCGAGGCGCAATTCAGGCGCCTGCGCATCGACACGATCGCCGGCATGGGCTTCTCGAACCTGATCGCGTTCTTCATGATCGTTGCCGCCGCCGCCACCTTGCACCAACAAGGCATCACTCACGTCGAGACGACGACGCAAGCKGCGATGGCGMTCAAGCCAATTGCCGGCAATTTCGCGTTCGTGCTGTTCGCGGCCGGCATCGTCGGCACCGGCATGCTCGCGCTGCCGGTGCTCGCCGGCTCGGCGGCCTACGCGGTGGCCAGCGTCGTACGCGTGCGCAAGGGTCTGGATCAGCCGCTGCACCTCGCCCGCGCCTTCTACGGCATCCTGGCCGCCGCGATGGTGGTCGGGGTGTTCATCAGCGTCGCCGGCTTCGACCCGATGCGCGCGCTGTACTGGTCGGCGGTCGTCAACGCGGTGATCGCGGTGCCGATCATGGTGGGCGTGATGGTCGCGTCGACCCATGCCCGCGTGATCGGTGCCATGCCGCTCGGCCGCCCCTGGCGCGTGCTCGGCTGGGGCGCGACGCTTGCGATGGCTGCCGCCAGCATCGCGATGCTCGCGACATCGTTCGTCTGAAGGCGGGCGGCAGGTGGCAGCGACCAAGCTCGCGATCCACGCTGCGATCGCCGCCAACGTGGCGATCGCGGTTACCAAGTTCGCGGTGGCCGGCATCACCGGCAGTTCGTCCAGGCCACCGGCACGACGCCGTTCTTGGAGGCACTGCACCGCAGCAAGGACCCGACCACCTACACCGTGCTCGCAAAAGACGCCGCCGCGCTGCTCGGCCTGCTGATCGCGGCCGCCGGCATCGCGCTGAGCCACCGCTTCGACTGGCCCGAGCTGGACTTCGCACCCGGCGTCAGCGCCGCCGAGGCGGCCACGGCCACGACCGCGCTGCAGGGCCAGGTGCGCGCCGCGTACCCGGTGATCAAGCGCCTGTTCATCGAAGCCGCGGCGGCGGCCCCTCCTTGAGGTGAACGCGATGAAGATTGCGACCTGCAACATCAACGGCATCAACGGGCGCCTGGCAGCCCTGCTCGCCTGGCTCGAGCGGGAGCAACCGGATGTCGTGTGCCTGCAGGAGCTGAAGGCCGCGCAGGCCACGTTTCCGCGCGCGGCGCTCGAACCGCAAGGAGCCGGTGCTGCTCGCGGGCGACTACAACGTGGTGCCGACAGACGACGCGGCGGACATCTACAACACGCGCTCCTGGCTGAAGGACGCGCTGCTGMAGCCCGAAAGCCGCGACGCCTTCCGCCGGCTGCTCGACCAGGGCTGGACCGACGCCGTGGCGCGACTCCATCCCGGCAAGCCGATGTACACGTTCTGGGACTATTTCCGCCAGACACTCGCGCCAATGCGCGATAGGCAAGACGGAGCCGGCATTGGCCACGCTTTCAGCGTCGATCACCGACGACTCAAGATCGCCGAGGGGCAACCCGCGCTGCGAGAGGGCTGTGATGGCTCCAGTGCATGGCTTGGCATACCGCAGATTGAGGACGGCCGTCATTCCGTCCCTCACACCGACGAACTCGCCGCAGCCTCCGCCAGCAGTTCTTCCTTCCGGCTGGCCATCGCGACACCCAGCACCTGCAGGTCCAGGCCCGAATTGCGCATCTTCGGGAACATCTCGTCTTCCTCCTCCTCGACATGGTGGTCGATGAGTTCGCCGAGCACCTTGACCTTGGCGTCGTACAGGTCGTCGCCAGCCTGCATCGATTCCAGCTGGGCGATCAAGTCCTTGGCGCTGGCATGCTCGACCACGGCTTCGTCGATCAGGTCGTCTTCCTTCAGCGCTTCGCGCGCGGCCGGGTAGAAAAGCTCCTCTTCAATGGTGGCGTGCACCGTCAGCATGGTGCAGATCTGCTGCGCAAGGGCTTGCCTGTCGCTTTCCGAGCCCTCGTTCTCCGCCAGCTCGTCGTACTGGTCGAACAAGTCCTTGACGTCTTCGTGATCCTGTTCCAGCAAGGTGATCGCGTCCGTGGATTCGCTGCCGTCGTCTTGTGACTGGGAGGGGTGGATGGCCATGGTTCAACTCCTGAGTGGGTGCAGCCGACATGGCCACACTGCCTGGGTGCTTCGAGCGTAGTCCGCGAAGTCACACACAAGCAGGACCTGGGGGCAAAAGAGGACGGCTCCTACAGCAGTGCCGAGGTCACGCCGACGGATAGCTCCACATCCACGCCGGACAGCTTTCGCCGCGCCTCGCCGCACGGCCTTGCGTGCGCTGGCAGACAGACGGCAGCGCCGCCGGCTGCCATGGTCCGGGCATCGGCGGCGCCAGAGTGACATCGCACGTCGAGCTACGTTTGCGTCAAGGGGTGCAGCCGCAGACACCCCACCGTCCTCCCCTGTTTCCCTTCCTCCGAAAAGGAGTCCCCTCATGAGACTCATGCATGTGCCTTGCCTGGCGTTTCCGCAGGCGCCCCGTCCCATCCTCCTGGCTGGGTTGATGGTCCTCATCGCCGGTGGCTGCGCCACCACGCCGCCACCGACCGAACAGATGGCCAGCGCCAAGGCCGCGGTCGACAGTGCCGCCGTCGACGGCGCGCCGGCCTATGCACCCACCGAGACGCGCCTGGCCACCGACAAGCTGGCCGCCGCGCAGAAGGCCGTGGTCGCGAAGGATTACGTGCTCGCGAAGCAGCTGGCCGAGGAAAGCCAGCTCGACGCGCAGCTCGCGGTGCGCAAGATGCAGACCGCCAAGTCCAGCAAGGCAGCCGACGAAGCCCGCAAGGCCGCGTCCCCCGGAGGTACCCAATGAACACGCTTTCGATCTTCACAGTCACCGCACTGGCCGCAGCGCTGGTGGCCTGCGGCACCGTGCCGCAACCCAACGCCGCCCTCGACAGGGCTCACGCCAGCTATGAAACGCTGCAAGGCGACCCGAAGGCCGTCGAGTACGCCGGGCCGGAGATGACGCAGGCCCGCGAAGCGCTCGCGGCCGGCGATGCGGCCCGCGCGCGCGGCGACACGCTGCGCAGCGTCGACCACTTCGCCTACCTGGCCCAGCAGCGCGTGGCCATCGCGCGCGAGGCCACCAGTGCCAAGACCTGGGACAAGGCCGCCGCCGATGCCAAGGCCGGCAGCGTCGGCGACAAGGCGGCGCGCGAGGTGGCCGCAGCCCGCATGGCAACCCAGGCCAAGGGCGCGGAACTGGCGGTCGCCACGGCCGGCGCGCAGCAGGACAAGGCGCGTGCCGCCGAGCTGGAGCTGCAGCTGAAGGCGCTGGGCTCCAAGCAGACCGACCGCGGCGACGTGATCACGCTGGGCGACGTGCTGTTCGACTCCAACCGCGCCCAGTTGCGCGCCGGCGGTGTGCGCGACATGGGCAAGCTGGTCGAGTTCATGAAGAACCACCCGAAGCGCACCGCGATGATCGAGGGCTTCACCGACAGCCAGGGCACCGAGAGCGGCAACTTCGAGCTGTCGACGCGCCGCGCCGAAACCCTGCGCATGGCCTTGATCGACCAGGGCGTCACCGCCGATCGGCTGCGCACGCGCGGCTACGGCGAGGCCTACCCCGTCGCCAGCAACGACAGTGCCGCGGGCCGGCAGATGAACCGTCGCGTCGAGATCATCCTCTCGGATGAGAACGGCGTGTCCAAGCCACGCTGAAATCGGGAGACCACCATGTCCAAGGAACGCAAGCACGGCAACAAGGAAGTGAAGAAGCCCAAGCAGGCGCAGCAGGCGCAGGCGCCGGTGGCCAAGCCGGGAACGCCGGTGCTGGCGATTCCGGCGATAGCGCCGGCCACGTCGGATCGCCAGCGCAAGCGGTGATCAGGCCGCGTTGATCGCCGGGGCCGGTGCCCGGCCGATCGACAGGCCGTAGATGCGCCGGTCGGCCAGGTAGCAGCTGCAGGCTGCCGCCTCCAGGCCGGCGCGGTCGATCACGCGCAACTCGCCGCGGCGATATTCGATCAGGCCCCCCGCCTGCAGCGCGCCGGCCGCGGCCGTCACGCCGACGCGCCGCACGCCCAGCATGTAGGCCAGGAACTCGTGCGTCATGTGGAAATGATCGGACTGCGCGCGGTCCTGGCTCATCAGCAGCCAGCGCGCCAGGCGCGGGCCGATCAGGTGGAAGCGCAGGCAGGCGGCCGAGCCGGCCAGCTGCGCCATCAGCACATTGACATAGCGGCCCAGGCTGCGCTGCAGCGCAGCGCTGTGCCCCAACTCGCGCCGGAATGGCGCGGCAGCAATGCGCAGCGCCGTGCCTGGCCCTTGCACCACCGCGTGCAGCGGCGCGATCGGCACCCCCAGCGCCACGTGCACGCCGAGCATGCCCTCGCGTCCCACCATGCCGACCTCCAGGCCGGGATGGGCATCCACCCGCGAGATCAGCGACACGAAGCCCTCCATCGGGAAGTACACGTGCCGGGTCGGTTGGCCCGCCTCGCTGAGTACCTCGGCGAGCGTCATCTCGACCGCCTCCCCCGCAGCGAGCAGGCGTTGGCGGTCCGCCCGCGGAAGCAGTTCAATCAGGCCGTTCTCGATGTTTTTCATGGCGCGGGCAGTCTGGGGCCTGCGTGGCCGCATCACCGTCTGCCAGCGTACACAGGGGGCTCAGCGGACCAGCCGCTCGGGCAGCAGCCGGTCGTATTCCTTCTTGACGACCGCATAGCACTCGCAGGTGCGTCGTTCCAGGCCGGGCCGGTCGAGCACCTTGATGCGCCCGCGCGCATAGCTGATCAGCCCGGCCTTCTGCAGCTTCAGCGCCGCCTCGGTGACGCCTTCGCGCCGCACGCCCAGCATGTTGGCAATCAGCTCTTGCGTCATCACGAGCTCGCTGCCGGTCAGCCGGTCCAGGCTCAGCAGCAACCAGCGGCACAGCTGCTGGTCGAGCGAGTGGTGGCGGTTGCACACCGCCGTCTGCGCCATCTGCGTGATCAGCGCCTGCGTGTAGCGCAGCAGCAGGTGCAGCACCGGCGCGCGGTTGAACTCGTCCTTGATCGTCGATGCCTTGAGCCGGTAGCCTTCGCCGGCACTTTGCACCACGGCGCGGCTGGGTGTCGACTCGCCCCCCATGAACAGCGAGATGCCGACGATGCCCTCGTTGCCGACCACGGCGATCTCGGCCGACGAGCCGTTCTCCATCACGTACAGCAGCGAGACGATGGCGTTGATGGGGAAGTAGACGTGGCTGAGCGTGCGCCCGGGTTCGTAGAGCACCTGGCCGAGGGTCAACTCGACCCATTCGAGCTGGGGCAGCCAGCGCTGCCACTCTTCATCGGGCAGGGCCGCCAGCAGCTGGTTCTGCTTCGGATCGGGGGAAAGGATCATGTCTCGAAGCTCCGTCACATTGTCGGAGCCGGCACAGAACGCGTACCGCCCGATGCCACCGATGGTGGCAACTATAGGCGCTGGCGAGGCCTCTGTATGTTCGATATCGAACATACAGAGGCCTCGCCAGGCTGGCCGCCGGGCGATGCAGCGTTCGTCAGCGCACAGACCGGTTCGGGACGGCCCGGCAGACTGGCCGACGGAGCGCTCTCCCATTCCAAAAGGAAGCCTGCGCACCCGGGCAGGTCGATTCGCCGCCCCGGAGCCCCAGGACTTCCCGCCTGACCCACAAGCGCTCCGTTTCGGAAGGACGCCGCCATGTCTGTCACCCTTCACCCGTTCGACGCCCCCGGCGGACCACCCCCCAAGAAGACGCTCTCCACGCGCCGCCACAGTGCGGCAGATGCCCTCAGGCGCGACGCGTCGCGCCTCCCCGTGTTCGGCCGGCATGCCGATGCCGCGGCGCCCGCCACCGGCCGGCGCGCGCGTGCGACGTTGGCGCGGCTGCGAGAGGTCAACGCGCAGTTGCTGCAGGCCGTGCTGCTGGCGCAGCGCGCGCAGCGGCAGGCAGAACTGACGCTGAGTCGCCAGACCCAGCGGATGGCCGTCGTGGCCCACGAACTGCGCAATCCGCTGATGACCCTGTGCACCACGGCCACGCTGCTGCCGCGCGTCGCTGCCGACAAGGTGACGCGCCTGCTGGAGATCATCGAACGGCAGACCGGGCGCATGTCGCGCGTGATCGGTGACCTGCTGGATGTGTCGCGAGTCAATACCGGCAAGCTGCGGCTGGAGTGGGGCGACCTCGACATCGCCGACGTGATCGAGGATTCGCTCGTCAGCTGCCGCCATGCGATGGCCCTGCGAACGCAGTCACTGCAGCTCGAGGTGCCGTCCCCACCGGGCGCCATGTGCGGCGACGCGGTCCGCCTGACCCAGATCCTGAGCAACCTGCTGGGCAACGCGTCCAAGTACACGCCGGCCGGCGGCCAGATCGCCCTCGTCGTGCAACGCACGCCGGACACCGTGGTGTTCACCGTCAGCGACAACGGCATCGGCATCACACAGCAGGCCTTGCTCGAGGTCTTCGACCCGTTCGTGCAGGAGCAGCATGCGGTGAAGTTCAACGGCGTCGGCCTGGGGCTCGGCCTGGCGGTGGTGCGCGAGCTGGCCGAAGCGCATGGCGGCAGCGTCGAGGCGAGCAGCGCCGGGCTCGGGCTGGGCAGCCGCTTCGTCGTCACGATTCCCGCGCGCGCTCGACCGGCTTGAACCGAGGCTCATGATCCCGCAGGCCTGTACCGCCAGGCCAGCACCGCCAGCCCCACCAGCATCGCCAGCCAGGTGCTCGGCTCCGGGATGGGCATCTGGTCGACCGACGACAGGAACAGGATCTCGAAGCTGCCGAACATCGACTGGTTGGACCGGTTGAAGATCGTCAGCGACAGGTGCCCTTGCGGATCGGCGCTGTAGGCGAAGTCGTCCGGCCCCGGCTGGATGCCCAGGAACGGCGCGTGGAAGTCCCGCGGATCCTGGTTCAGGATGTTCGCGATGAGCGTGATGCCGTTGCCCCAGCCCCAGCTCGCGTTGTCGCGGAACGAGAGCGTGGCCGAGTTCGCGATGGTGTCCCGTGGGTTCGGCGTGGTGCCGTAGGACGCCGTCGGCGAGAGCGGCACCGTGGAGTCGAGCGTCAGCAGCCCCGACAGCGTGATGGAGCTGTTCGGGTCGAGCGTGAAGGCGCGTTGCCAATCGAGGTGGACATCCGCCGAGTCGCCCATCTTCGGGCGCGACACCTCGGAATGCAGGTGCCCCGGCTCCACCGTCACATGGGCCGACGGCGCATCGGCCGCCACCCGGTCGACGCCGCGGCTGTAGTTGCCGAACGGCTGGGTGCCGATGGCGCTGCCGGCGAGACGTTGCGAATCGAAGGAGGTCTCGCGATACGAGGTCGACTGGTCCGCCCAGTAGTGGATCGCCGTCGTCGAACCGGAGAAGGTGTTGGGCGTGATCCAGTGGCCCACGGTGCCGGGCGGGGAACTCGCGTCGGTGGACAGCCCGGTGAGCGGGTCGAGCCGGAAGTCGACGCTGACGTCGCCGGCGCGGGCCAGGCCGACCAGCCCGACGGCCGCCAGCGCGATGAGCAGGTTGCGGGTCTTCATGCGAGGCCTCCGGCGGCGGTGGGGGTGGATGACGGGTTGGACGACGCCTTGCGCCGCCAGGCCAGCAGCCCCAGGCCCAGCAGCATGGCCGCCGCGGTCGACGGCTCCGGGATCGGCGAGATGAACGGCGCCACGGCGAACGCCCCGAAGGACAGGCTCGTGAACATCAGCTCGTCGGAATGGTTGAACAGGGTCAGCGACAGGTGGCCCTGCTCGTCGCTGCTGTAGGCGAAGTCGTCCACCGACCCCACGCGCCCGAGCGACGGAGAGCCGGCGGGCAGCCGCGGGTCGAAGTTCATGATGCGCGCGATGAAGCTGATGCCGTTGATCCACCCACTGCCGTCGCCGAGCGAGCTGTGGAACGAGAGGCCGCCGCGGTTCGCGTACTGCGGGTTCAGGTTGGGCGAGGCCGCGAAGGTGGTCTCCTGCGTGGTCGCCTGGTCCGAGCCGAGGGTGGCCGTGCCGGAGAAGGTGATCGAGGTGTTGGGCAGCAGCGAGAACGTGCGCTCCCAGTTGGCACTGGCGTTGGCTTCGTCCCAGGGATGCTCGCGCGTCACGCCCGCGAGCATGTGGCCGGGCTCGACCAGCGAGTGGGCCGAAGGCGAATCGGCGGCCAGCGCCGGCATGGTCTGCTCGCGCCGCGGGCCGAAGGGATCGCCGTTGCGGTCCGCGAGCGGCAGCCCGGCCGAGGTGTAGGTGTCCTGGTTCCACGACCGGCTCCCGTCGGCCCAGGTGTACCTGACCGTGGTGGAGCCGCTGTAGGAATTCGGCGTGAGCCACTGGCCGACCGTGCCCGGCGTCGAAGCCCCGCTGCCCGACAGGCCCACGATGGGATCGAACTGGAACTCGGCGGAGGATTCGTGGGCCTGGACCGTGGCGGCCATGCCCGCCGAGACCAGCAAAGCGAACAGTGCGGATGTCTTCATCACTCTCTCCCGTGCGTTGACGCAGTCACCGAGGCGGCCCTGGCCCCCTCCTCGGGAAAACCTGCCGACCCGATTGCCGATGCAGGCAGAGAGACGTGTCAGAACTGCAAGGCAGCGGCCGTCACGTTCAATGCCTCGTTGAACTTGCTGGCAGCAAGCAATCGGCATTCCTGCTGACCGCGACATCCCGATCCGTTCTGAGCCGAAGCGCCCCCGGCAACGGCACCGACCGCTTCAGCACCGCCTCCCCCAGCCACGCCGCCGAGCGCGCGGCGCGTGCCGCCACCATCGGCAGCGGCATCTGCTGGTAGTCGTCGTTGAACACCTCGAAGCTGTAGTCGCCGCGGTAACCCAGCCGGTCCAGCCGCAGCACCATCTCGGCGGCCTGCCGGCTGTGCGCGCCTTCGCCGGGGAACACGCGGAAGTGGCGCGCAGTGTCGATGCGCTCCTCGACCGAGCGGATCTCGTTCCACATGAAGTCGGCGAGCTGCACCAGGAAGATCCGTTGCGGGTCGACCTCGTCCAGCAAGTCCAGCGAGGTCTGCATCGCGAACGCGTGGAACGAGTCGAGCGCCAGCCCGAGGTTGGGCATGTCGGCGCGGCAGACCACGTCCCAGGCCACCGGGAACTCGTTGATCGTGCGGCCCCACGACAGCGCCTCGAACGCGATGCGGATGCCGAACGGCACCGCCATCACCGCGAGCCGGCGCAGGTCGCGCGCGATGTCGTCGAGGTCGCTGCTCGCATGGGTCGATGTCGACGAGCACACCAGCAGCACGCGCGAGCCGACTGCCGCGCACAGCGCCATCATCGAGCGCGCGATGTCGATCTTGTACTCGCGCAGGCCGCCTGGCAGCCCCTCGAAGTCGCGCAGCACCTGGAAGCCGGTGACGCGCAGCCCGCTGTCGCGCACCACCTGCACCGCGGCGTCGACGCCGGCCGGGTGGCCGACGAGATCGCGTGCCGACAGCATCACCTGGGTGAACCCGGCGGCCTTCATGGCTCGCAGCTTGTCGGGCAGGCTGCCGGCCAGCGAGATGGTGTCCATGCCGAAGTCGTCGACGTTGCCGGTGAACTGGCTCATGGTCGTCTCCTCCTCACGGCGCGTCGCCGGGCTGGTCGTGCACCAGCTCGAAGCTCACGCTGCCGAGCTCGCTGTGCGTCAGCGCGCCGCGCGGCCCCGGTGCGGCGGCGGGCGTCTCGTTGAACAGCACGCCGCGGGCACGCAATGCCGCCACGCTGGCCGGCACGTCGGGTGCGCCGAGGCCGATGCGGGCCAGGTACTCCGCGCCGTCGACGTCGAACGACCCGGCCTCCGGCTCGATCAGCTGCAGGTAGAAGCTGCCGCACGGGCTGCGCAGCACGTGGCCCTTGGGCAGGATGCCGAAGCGCAGCGCATCGGACAGCGGGCGAAAGCCGAACAGCTCGCCGTAGAACGCGATCCAGTCCTCGTAGCGGTCGACGCCGATGTACTGCACCGCGCCGAAGAAGTGCAGCCCGGTCAGTGCCGGCGGGTGCGGGTCGACGCCGGGGATCGGCACGAAGTCCACGTCGTAGATCGAGAACTCGCGGTGGCGGTCGACGAAGTAGATGCGGCTGCTGCCCACGCCGTGGATCGCCGGGATGTTCAGCTCCATCACCGCCACCTGCGTCGGCACGGCCCACGCGCCGCGCTCCAGCGCCTGGTGCAGCGCGCTGGCCGCATCGCGCACGCGCAGCGCGATCGCCGCGATGACCGGTGCCGGGTTCTCGCCTTGCAGCCCGGCGGTCTCGGGTGCATGCGCATTGACGATGACGTTCATGCCGCCCTGGCGGTACAGCAGCACCTCGCGCGAGCGGTGCCGGGCGACCGGGTGGAAGCCCATGGATTCCAGCACCTGCCCGAGCGCCTGCGGCCGGGTGGTGGCGTACTCGATGAACTCGATGCCTTCCATGCCGAGCGGGTTGGCCGGCAGGCCGACGCCTTCGCGTTGTGCGGTGGTGTCCATCGAAAGCTCCTGGTGTCAGGCGGCCGCGGCGGTGCCGATCGCGTGGGCGCCGCCGAGAAACAGCCGCTCGATGTGCGGATCGGCGAGCAGTTCGCCCGCCGGGCGGTGCAGCACCTGGCGGCCGGATTCGAGCGCGATCGCGTCGTCGGCCACTTTGAGGGCGCTCTTCACGTTCTGCTCGACCATCAGCACGGTGGTGCCTTGGGCGGTGAGTTCGCGCAGCAGCGTGAACACATCGGCCACGACGATCGGCGACAGCCCGATCGACGGTTCGTCGATCAGCAGCACGCGCGGACGCAGCAGCAGGGCGCGGGCGATCTCCAGCTGCTTCTGTTCGCCGCCCGACAGGGCCGAGGCCTGGCTGTGGAGGCGCTGCTGCACGCGGGGGAAGCGGGCGAGCACCTCGGGGATGCGCGCATGCGTGGTCTTCATGCCGAGCGTGATGCCGCCGAGCTCGAGGTTCTGCCACACGGTGAGCTGGCCGAACAGGTTGCGGCCCTGGGGCACGAAGGCGATGCCGTGCTGGCGCAGCAGGTCCTTGGGGCCGGTGCCGGTGATGTCGTTGCCATCGAGCCGGATGCGGCCCTGGCGCACTTTCAGCAGGCCGAAGAGCGTCTTCAGCACCGTCGATTTCCCGGCGCCGTTGGGGCCGAGCAGCAGCGTGATCTTGCCCTTGCTGGCCTGCAGGCTGAGCTTGTTCAGGATCATGAACTCGCCGTAGCCGGCGACGACCTCGTCGAACTCGATGGCGGTTTCGTTCATATCGTTCGGTGGTCTTGGCGCGTCGCGGCGGGTGAGGGGATGGGCTGGAGGCTCATGCCGAGGCGGTCGGCGCCCGGGGGGCGCCGACTCCACTGCGAAGATCGGCTTCGGGGGTGCATCGCCAAACTCCCGCCACTCACTTCGTTCGTTGTGGTCAAACAGTGGCGATGAGTCAGTCTACGAAGCGCGCTGGCGCGCGCCACCCCCGAAACCGATCTTCTCCGTCGCCTCAGAAATCGCCCCCAGCCCATCCCCTCACCCGCCGCGCAGAACCAGTCGCTCTGGTTGGGGGGAAAAGATTGAAGTGATCGACGAGCATGCGAGCGCCCGCACGCTTCGTCGGTCACTTCAGTCTTTTTCCCCTCACACAGCACGGTGGTGGCGGCAAAGGCGCGGGTGGGGAGGCTGTGGAGCGCCAATAGGGACGGGCCATGAAACCAGTCAGCGGAGGGGAGTCTTCGCCCCCCAGGGGGCGAAGACCGCACCGGCCGGCGAGCCACAGCCTCCCCACCCGCGCCTTTGCAAGCGCGGTCACCCACCAAGATACGCATCCAGCACCTCACGATTCGCACGAATCTCGTCCGGCGTGCCCACAGCCAGCACCGAGCCTTCGACCATCACCATGATGCGGTGACACAGGTCCATCACGAAATCCATGTTGTGCTCGATCACGATGAAGCTGCCACCGCGCTCCCGGTTGAGCTCCTTCAGCAGCACGCTGATGCCACCGACCAGGCTCGGGTTGACCCCCGCACACGGTTCGTCGAGCAGCACCAGGTCGGGCTCGCTCATGAAGGCCATCGCGATGTCGACCAGCTTCTGCTGCCCGTAGCTCAGCTCACCCGCCTTCTGCTGCGCGACGTGGCCGATGCGGAACTTCTCGATCAGCGCATCGGCCTGGTCGCCGAGCCCCGAGTCGCCCGGCGCGAACAGCCGGCCCGCCATGCTGCCGCGGTGCTCCTGCGCTGCCACCAGCAGGTTGTCGCGCACGCTCATGCGGCCGAACACCTGCAGCGTCTGGAACGTGCGCCCCACGCCACGCCGGCTCAGCTGCAACGGCGACAGGCCGGTGATGTCCCGCCCCTTCAGTTCGACCCTGCCGCCATCAGGCCGGATCTGCCCCAGCACGCTGTTGAACATCGTCGTCTTGCCCGAGCCGTTCGGGCCGATCACGCCGAAGATCTCGCCCGGCATCACCTCGAACGACACGCCGGCCACCGCGACGATCGCGCCATACGACTTGCGCAGCCCGCTCACCTTCAGCAGCGGTGCGCTCATGGCTGAGCCCCGATCGCTGCCGCCGATGCGGCCCGCGCCGCCGAGGCCTCGCGCGCTATGCGCCGCGCCCGCAGCCGCTCCGGAATGCTCAGCAGCCCGTCCGGCAGCCACAGCATCAACAGCACCACCGCGCTGCCGAACACGAACAGGTACCAGCCCTGCGCGAACCGCAGCCACTCGGGCAGCAGCACGCCCACCGCCGAGCCGAGCACCGGCCCGAAGAAGCGGCCCGCACCGCCCACCACCACCATCAGGTACATCATGATCGACGCGCCCACCGTGAACGGCGCCGGTTCGATGAACTGCACCAGCGAGGCGAACAGCGCACCCGCCGCCCCGGCATACGCCGCCCCGATCGCGAACGACAGCAGCGTGTAGGCCCGGATGTGCACGCCCAGGCTCTCGGCCCGGATCGGGTTGTCGCGCAGCGCCGTGAACGCCTTGCCCCACGGCGAACGCAGCAGCTTCCACAGCACGGCGCCCAGCACCAGCGTGCAGCCGAGGATGAAGTAGTAGTACGGCAGGCTGCGTTCCAGCGACAGGCCGGCCAGCGAGGGCCGCGCGATGTTGTTGATGCCGAAGGTGCCGCCGGTCAGCCACTCCTCGTTGCGCATCACCAGCCACACCGCGGTGTTGAAGCCGAGGGTCGCGAACGCGAGGTAGATCGTCTGCACCCGCAGCGCCGGGAAGCCGAGCGCGAGCCCGACCACGAAGCAGCCCGCCATCGCGAGCGGCAGACCCAGCCAGAAGCTGAAGCCGGCCTTCATCACGATCGCCAGCGTGTAGGCGCCGATGCCGAAGAAGGCCGCATGCCCGAGCGACTTCTGCCCCGCATGGCCGACCGTCAGGTTCAGCCCCATCGTCGCGATCACGAACACCAGCCAGTAGCTCAGCAGGTACAGGCCGTAGCTCTTCAGGAACGGCGGCACGGCGACCAGCAGCGCCAGGCCGAGCAGGCCGGGCACCAGCGCGGTGGCCAGGGATTTGTCCCACTTCATACCTTGCGCTCCTCGCGGCGGCCCAGCAGCCCCTGCGGCTTGAACAGGATCACCAGCATGAACACCACCAGCGCGACGGCGTCCTTGTAGGCCGGCGAGATGTACGCCGACGCCAGGTTCTCGGCCACGCCGACGATCAACCCGCCGAGCAGCGCGCCGCGCGAGTTGTTGAAGCCGCCGATGATCGCGGCGAAGAAGGCCTTGGTGCCCAGCGGCTCGCCCATGTCGAACTTCGCCAGGTAGGTCGGCGTGACCAGCAGCGCCGCGGCACAGGCCAGCAGCGCGTTGATCGCGAAGGTGTAGAACACCATCCGCGGCACGTCGATGCCGAGCACGGTGGCACTCTCGGTGTTCTGCGCCACCGCCTGCATCGCGCGGCCGGTCACCGTCTTCGCGAGGAAGGCCTGCGTGCCGAACACCAGCACCAGCGCCATCGCGAGCGTTCCCAGGTCGACCAGCGTCACCGCGACACCGCCGACATGAAACAGCCGGTCGGCGAACAGGCCGGGGAACGGATGCGCCTCGGCGGTGAAGCCGGCACGCACGCCGTTGCGCATCGCGATCGCCAGGCCGATCGTGGCCACCACCACCGGCATCAGCCCGAAGCGCAGCAGCGGGTCGGCGATGCCGCGCTTGAAGGCCCAGCCGAGCACGACCACCGCCAGCACGCAGGTCAGCACGAAGCCGGCCCACAGCGGCAGGCCGACGCTCATGAAGCCGAGCATCGTGAAGGCCGGCAGCATCACGAACTCGCCCTGCGCGAAGTTGATCGTGCCCGAGGCCTGCCACAGCAGCGTGAAGCCGAGCGCGGCCAGCGCGTAGATGCTGCCCGTCGCCATGCCCGAGAGCACCAGTTGCAGGAAATCGCTCATGTCACGGCAGTCAGGTCACGACTTCTTGCCGAGCGCCGGCAGCGTCTCCCGCACCTCCTGCTTGCCGTTCTTCACCTCGACGATGAAGCTCTCGCGGTCGAGGTCGCCGTTGGCATCGATGCTCACGTCCATCAGCACGCCCGGCTCCTTCGCCACGGGGATCGTCAGCCCGTGCAGCGCCTTCGCCACCGCCACGCGGTCGAACTTGCCGACCTTCTCGATCGCCGCCTTCAGCATGTAGACGCTGGTGTAGCCCTTGATGCCGTTGTGGTCCGAGACGTACTTGTATTCCTTCTCGAACTTGCTGCGGAAGGCCCGCATCGCCGGCGTCGGCGCATCCACCGTCAGCCCGACGTGCGCGATCGCGCCGTTCGCCGCCTCGCCCGCCAGGTCGATCACCTTCTGGCCGGTCAGCGTGGTCTCGCCGATCACCGGCTTGCTCCAGCCCTGCTTGCGCAGCTCGCGCAGCGCGCGTGCCGACTCCTCCTCGTTGGTGTAGACGAACAGCACGTCGGCATTGCTCTGCTTCGCGCGCAGCACCGGCGCCGCGAAGTCGACCTGGCCCGATTCGGTGGAGATGTCGGCCGCCACCTTCAGCCCGCTCGCCTCGGCCGACTTGACGAAGGCATCGCGCCCGCCCTTGCCGAAGTCGTTGTTGACGAACATCACCGCCACCGTCTTCGCCTTCAGCGTGGCCGCGATGTAGCGCGCCACCTTCGGCATCGACGAGGCCTGCGTGAAGCTGGTGCGGAAGATGTACGGGTTGCCCTGCTGCGTGATCGAGGTGGCCTCGCCGCCGGTGAAGTTGGGCACCTCGGCACGCCGCGTCTCGGCCATGCTCACCAGCACCGAGCCGGAGAAGGTGGGCCCGAGCACCGCGAACACGTCGTCGTCCACCGCCTTCGTCGCCAGGCCCTTCGCGACGCCCGGGTTCGACTGGGTGTCGTTGACCAGCGTCTCGAGCTTGCGCCCGAGGATGCCGCCGGCCGCGTTGATCTCCTTCACCGCGAGCTCGATGCCGTTCTTCGCATTCGTGCCGGCCGTGGCGCCGGTGCCCGACAGCTCCTGGATCACGGCCAGCTTGACGGTCTGGGCCTGGACGGACAGCGCGGTGCAACAGGCAGCCGTGCCGAGCAGCGCGGCGATCCATGCATGGCGGATCGATGGGTTCATGTCGTGTCTCCTTGTCGTTGGAAGATGGCGCGCAGCCCGGAGGCATCGGCCTGCACCGCCTGCGCGATCGAATCGAAGCCGAAGAAGCGCAGGTACTCCGGCACCTGCTGCACCAGCATCTCGAAGCCGGGGTGCGCGACGATGCCGCGCGCATGGCAGGCCCGCAGCAGCGGCGTCGGCTGGTTCTTCATCAGGATGTCGACCACCACGGCAGCGCGATCGAGTTGCGCGGGGTCGAAGGGCAGCGGATCGTCGGTGTGCAGGCCGAGCGGCGTCGCGTTGACGACCAGGTCGAACCCGGCCGGTGCCGCCTCTGCCTGCGACACCACCTCGACGCCGAACTCGGCGGCGAGCCGTTCGGCGATCGCCGCGGTGCGGCCGCGGGCAGTGTCGAACAGCGCGATGCGCGCCGCACCGGCCGCGGCCAGCGAGGTCGCGATCGCGACACCGCCGCCGCCCACGCCGACCACCAGCGCCGTCCGGCCGGCCACCGGCACGCCGAAATGCGCCAGCGCCTTCGTGAAGCCGACGCCGTCGAACAGCGCCCCCTCCAGCGTGCCGTCGCCGTTGCGCCGGGCCGCATTCACCGCGCCGGCGCTGCGGCCGAGCCGGTCGCAGCGGTCCAGCAGCTCGACCATCGCCGTCTTGTGCGGGATCGCGAGCCACAGCCCGTCGATGTTGCGGGCCTTCAGCGCCTGCCGCGCAAAGGCCGCCAGGTCGGCCGGCGCCACCTGCGCCGGCACCAGCACCGCATCGGCCCCGTGGCGCGCGAACAGGTGGTTGAACACCTCCGGCGCGCGCACCTGYGCCACCGGGTCGCCGAGGATCAGGAAAACGCGCGTGCTGCCGGAAATCTTCATCGGCGCGAGCGTAGGCAGCCCCCGGGGGCGCCACAAGCGTGGCGACCCCCGAATTGAGCGATGATCGCTCGACCTGCGCGACTATCGCGCTTTTTTCGGGTAACTACGCGGGTCATCGATCCCCACCACCCCATGGACGACATCCCGTTCCAGATCGACCGGAAGGACCTCATCGAAGGCCTGGGCAAGGGCCTGCGCGTGATCGAGGCCTTCGATGACGACCATTCGCGCCTCACGCCCAGCGAGGCGGCGCAGCTGACCGGCCTCACCCGCACCGCGGCACGCCGCTACCTGCTGAGCCTGGTGCACTTCGGCTATGCCGGCACCGACGGCAAGCGCTTCTGGCTCGCCCCCCGCGTGCTGCGGCTGGGCCAGAGCTACATCGGCGCGGCCCGGCTGCCGCGGCTGGTGCAGCCGTTCATCCAGCGGGTGTCGATGCAATGCGGCGAGACGGTCAACGTCAGCGTGCTGGACGGGCACGAGGTGGTGTACGTGGCGCGCAGCAACGCGCCGCGCGTCGTGTCGATCGGCTACCACGTCGGTGCGCGGGCGCCGGCGCACGTCGCGACGCCGGGCATCGTGATGGTGTCGGCACTGGCCGATGCGGAGCTCGATGCCTGGCTCGCCGCGCACGACTTCCATGCGTTCACCGCCCACACCGTCAGCACGGCCGAGGTATTCCGCGAGCATGTGCGCGCGGCGCGCTCGCTCGACCACTGGATCACCGCGCAACAGCGCGACCTGGGCCTGTCGGGCATCGCCACCGCGCTGCGCGACCGCAAGGGCGTCTGCAAGGGCGCCGTCGGCATGACGCTGCAGTCGGTCGCCTACACGCCGGAGCAGATGCGCTCGCAGCTGCTGCCGCTGTTGCACGAGGCGGCCCAGGCGTTGCGGCCGCTGCTGTGAATTCTGGTCACATGATGTATCGCGCCGCCGCGGGTAAGTCCCCCGTAAGTCGACTGAAAGAACCATCGCGGCTTCCCCATTGGATCCACTTCGCCATGCTGAAACCCACTCTGCTCCGTTCCGTCGTCCTGTCCATGCTCGCCCTGGCTGCCGCCCCGCTGGTCATCGCGCAGCCGCAGCCGGGAGAAGACCAGCCCCCGCCGCCGCCCTCGGGCTGGGGCCTGGGGATCGGCGTCGGCTGGCAGCGGCCGGTGTACGCGGGCGCCGAGAACAAGACGCGGGTGCTGCCGCTGATCACTTTCGAGAATGAGTACGTGCGCGTGCTCGGCCTCGGCGCCGACCTGAAACTGCCGAGTGCCGGGCCGGTGTCGTTCGCGGTGCGCGCGCGCTATGCGCTGGGCGACGGCTACGAGTCGGATGACGCGCCGATCCTCGCCGGCATGGCGGAGCGCAAGCCGAGCTTCTGGCTGGGCGGCGCGGTGCAGTGGCGCACCGAGTACGCCAAGCTGTCGGCCGAACTGGCGGGCGATGCGTCGTCGAACAGCAAGGGCACCGAGGCGCGCCTCGGGGTGGAGCGCGACTTCCGCTTCGGGCGCTTCATGTTCACGCCGCGCGTCGCCGCCGTCTGGCGCGACGCGAAGTACGTCGACTACTACTACGGCGTGCGGCCGGAGGAAGCCACCGCGTTCCGCCCGGCCTACGAAGGGCGTGCCACCACCAATGCCGAGGTCGGCCTGCGCACGTTCTACGGCTTCTCGATGCGCGACGGCGCGTTCCTCGACGTCAGCGCCACCGCGCTCGGCTCGAGCATCAAGGACAGCCCGCTGGTCGACCGCCGCACGCTGCCGGCGGTGCGCCTGGGTTACCTTTACCGCTTCTGAACGGAGTCCCGCCCTCGATGAACCGTGTCGTGCTGGTCGAAGACCACACCCGCCTGGCCGCGCTGGTCGGCAAGGCGTTGTCGGGCGCGGGCATCGAGGTGGACGCCTTCGAGCGCATCGAGCCGGCCTGGCATGCGCTGGCCGAGGCCGACTATGCCGCGTTGATCGTCGACCGCGGCCTGCCCGACGGTGACGGGCTCGACCTGGTGCGCCGCCTGCGGGCCGCCGGGCGGCGTGTGCCGTGCCTGATGCTGACCGCCCGCGACGCGCTGCACGACCGCGTGACCGGGCTGGAGGCGGGCGCCGACGACTACCTGGCCAAGCCGTTCGYGATGGAAGAGCTGGTGGCCCGCGTGCGGGCGCTGATGCGCCGGCCGGCCCAGCTGCAGAGCCTGTCGCCGGAATTCGGCGACCTGCAGCTGAAACCCGAAGCCGGTTGCATGACCTGTGCCGGCGAATCGGTGACCTTGCCGCCGGCCGAGTTGCAGATCATGCTGAGCCTGGTGCGCGCGGCCGGCCAGACGGTGCGCCGCAGTGCGATGGAGCGCGCGGCCTGGGGCGTCGAYGAGGCGGTGACGCCGAATGCGCTCGATGTGGCGCTGCACCGGCTGCGCAAGAAGCTGCCGGCGATCGGCTCGACGCTGGAGATCGTCAACGTCAGGGGACATGGCTATGCGCTTCGCGCTGCGGATTCCGTCTAGCCTCGCGGCGCAGTTGCTGCTGGCCGCGAGCGGCGGCCTGGTGGTCGTGATGCTGATGGCCGGTGTCGTGCTGGCCGCGCTGCTGATGCAAGGGCCGGCCGACGCGACGCGCCAGGGGCTGGAGGACACCGCGAAGCACCTCGAGCGCGGGCTGCGCTTCGACGCGCAGGGGCGGCCGGTGCAGCTGGTACTGAGCGACAAGCACCGGGCGATGGTCGACGGCCTGCCGAAGGATTTCAGCTACCGCATCCTGGATGCGTTGGGGCATGTGCTGATGTCCGGCGAAGACGGCCCGGCCGCGCAGGTGCTGGCGATGCAGCCGGTGGCCGGCAACGAGACCGTCACTGCGGTGCCCACCGGCGAGTACACGCTGCACGTGCTGAACCGGCCGCTGCAGCACGCCGGGGAGGACTACGTGATCCAGGTGGCGCGCAGCGACCGGCTGGAGACGGTGCTGCGCCGGGTGGGCGGTGGCATCTTCGTGAAGGGCGGCGTCGTCGCCGCGGTGCTGGCGGTGTGCGTCTTCACCGGCGTCGTGCTGCTGACGCTGCGCCGCCTGCTGGAGCCGGTGCGGGCCGCCTCGGCCGCGGCGGCGGGCATCGGTCCGCACAACCTGAAGGCGCGGCTGGACGGCACGCGGCTGCCGCGCGAGCTGTCGCCGCTGATCGAGGCCTTCAACCAGGCGCTGGCGCGGCTGGAGACCGGCTACCGCGTGCAGCAGGAGTTCCTGGCCGCGGCCGCGCACGAGCTGAAGACGCCGCTGGCGCTGATCCGCGCCGAGGTCGAGCTGGACGAGCAGGGTGGCGAGCGCCGCGAGCTGCTGCTGAAGGACCTGGATTTCATGGCCCGGCAGGTGCACCAGCTGCTGCACCTGGCCGAGGCCAGCGAGGCGCAGAACTACATCTTCGAGCCGACCGACGTGACGCGCACCGTGACCGATGCGGCCGGCCAGCTGGAGCGGCTGGCCGGGCGGCATGCGGTGGCGCTGCAGGTGGAGCAGCCGGCCGCGCCGGTGCGGCTGCAGGCCGACGCGGGGGCCTTGTTCATCCTGGTGAAGAACCTGGCGGAGAACGMGATCCTGCATTCACCGCCGGGCGCGGTGGTGACGCTGGCCGTCGATGCGCAGGGGCTGCGCGTGCGCGACCAGGGGCCGGGCATCGCGGTGGCCGAGCTGCCGCGGCTGTTCGACCGCTTCTGGCGCGGCAGCGGCAGCGCCCACCAGGGGGCGGGGCTCGGGCTGTCGATCTGCCGCGAGATCGCACGGGCGCACGGCTGGACGCTGGCCGCGGCGAATGCGCAGGACGGTGCCGAGTTCAGCCTGAGCTTTGCCGAGGCTCAGGGCGCCAGCAGGATGTAGTCGGCGGTGTAGGGCACGCGCTCGGTGCGGCCGAGGCTCGCGGCATCGCAGCCGGCGGCCGGTGCCGCGCCGCCGGCGGTGTTGACGCGCTGCACGCTGGTGATCTTCGCGAGCCGGCCCGGTCCACCCACCGAGCGTGCCGACAGCAGCAGCCACGGGATCGCGCCGGCCAGCGGGGCGTCGGCGCGGGCCTTCGCGGTGCCGACGATGCGGCTGCCGTCGGCGAGCTCCCAGTGCGGGCCGGCATAGTGCTTGCCGGCCGGCGCGCCCTGCACGTCGAACAGATCGGCCTCGGGCGCGACGAACACCCATTCGGTGCCGCTGCCGCCGACCTTGTTGCGGCATTCGTAGATCTGCACGCCGCGCGCGCCAAGCCGTTCGACGGCCCGTTCGCCGGCCGGCACCAGGTTGGCCGGCACCGCGACGGCGGCCGGTTGCGAGGCGCAGGCCGCGAGCGCGAGCGCGCCGAGGCAGGTGGTGAGCTTGAGCATGGGCATCTCCCGTGACGAAATTGAAATGGAACGTAGCAGACCCTGCGATCCGTGCTGCGCCCAGGGTCGTAAGCTCGGCGCAGGATCTTTCAGCGAAGGTGAAACTATGCGCCGCCTGACCGGCTTTGCCGCGGCCCTGGGGCTGCTGTTGTGCAACAGCCTGTGCCAGGCTCAGGACGACCCGAAGGCCCGCATCGCCGCAGCGGGCGACTACCGCTACACGGTCCGGCACGGCGAGCTCGACCGCCTGTACCGCGTGCATGTGCCGAAGACCTTCGATGCCGCGAAGCCGCAGACGCTGGTCGTCGCGCTGCACGGTGGCGGCGGCAGCATGGACTACCAGGCCGATGACGCGAACTACGGGTTGATCAGCCTGTCGGAGCGCACGGGCGCGGTGCTGGTGTTCCCGAACGGCTACAGCCGGCTGCGCCGCGGCACGCTCGCCACCTGGAATGCCGGCAGCTGCTGCGGCCAGGCGCGCGACCGCGAGGTCGACGATGTCGGCTTCATCCGCCAGGTGGTCGCGAACCTGCAGCAGCAGATGGTGGTCGCTCCGAACCGGGTGTTCGCGACCGGCATGTCCAACGGCGCGATGATGGCCTACCGGCTCGCCTGCGAGGCCGGCGACGTGTTCAGTGCGATCGCCGCGGTGGCCGGTACCGACAACACGCGGCGCTGCACGCCGGCGCGGCCGGTCAGCGTGCTGCACCTCCATGCGCGCAACGACCCGATGGTGCCGTTCGATGGCGGGTTCAGCAGCAACACGCGGCTGCGTGGGGCGACCGGCGAGTTCGCGTCGGTGCCCGACACGGTGGCGCGGTGGGTGCGCCACGATGCCTGCACCGGTGCGCCCCGGACGGTGCTGGAGAAACCGGGCGCTCGCTGCGAGGTGCATGCGTCGTGCAGCGGCGCGGCGCAGGTGAAGCTGTGCGTCACCGAGACCGGCGGGCATTCGTGGCCCGGTGGGCAGAAGGCGCGCGGCGAGGCGCCGAGCCAGGCGGTGTCGGCGAACGCGCTGATGTGGGAGTTCTTCAACCGGCCGTAGTCGGTGTGGGTCATCCAGGGCGTTGCACGCCCGCGAGGATATCGAGATCCTTGAACTTCCATTCGTCCGGCGATTCGCAGCGCAGCACCTTGTCCTGGCAGTACGCGCTGCCCAGGTCCATCTCGAGCGGCTCGATGCGCATGTTCGACTTGGTGCTGAAGAAGGCCTTGACCTTCGGTGCGAGCAGGTTCTGCGCGTTCTGTGCCGTCACCACCGCGAGCTTGCCGGACTGCAGGCGCAGCAGCGAGCCGACCGGGTAGATGCCCACCGTCTTGACGAAGGCCTGGAACACGCGAGGCTCGAAGTGGCCGTTCCACTGCGCCATGCGGCGCAGCGCCTCGCCCGGATCCCAGCCGCTCTTGTACGGGCGCACCGAGGTGATCGCGTCGTACACGTCGCACACCGCGCCCATCTTCGCGAACAGGCTGATCTGCTCGCCCGACAGCTTGTGCGGGTAGCCGCTGCCGTCGACCTTCTCGTGGTGGTGCAGGCACACGTCGAGCACCACGGCGCCGGCGCTGCCGCCTTCGAGCAGCATCTCGTGGCCGCGCTCGGGGTGGCTCTTCATGATGTCGAACTCGGCATCGGTGAGCTTGCCGGGCTTGTTCAGCACCTCGAGCGGCATCACCGCCTTGCCCAGGTCGTGCAGCATGCCGGCCAGGCCGGCCTTCTTCAGCTGGTCGCCCTGCAGGCCGAGCTGGCGGCCGAGCGACACCATCAGCGCGCAGACGGCCACCGAGTGCATGTAGGTGTATTCATCGGCGCGCTTGAGCCGTGCGACGCTGATCAGCGCGCCGGGGTTGCGCAGCACCGATTC
The DNA here is from genome assembly GCF_056403355.1 of Rhizobacter sp. P2_H3. NCBI lineage: Bacteria > Pseudomonadati > Pseudomonadota > Betaproteobacteria > Burkholderiales > Sphaerotilaceae > Rhizobacter > Rhizobacter sp. P2_H3. The sequence continues at coordinate 33,897 of NZ_JBFUFQ010000036.1, forward strand.
GGAGATCTCCTCGACCAGCTCCTCGCACTGGCCGGCGTCGACCGCCTTGCCCAGGCGCGCCTCGCCGAACATCGATGCGATCTTCGGCACCGAGCGGCGGTACAGCGCGGCGGCCTTGGCCATCGCGGCGTCGCCGCTGTCGAGGGCGTCGAACTCCATCGGCATCGACGCGACGAACTCCAGCTCGCGCTCGACCTCGTCGGCCACCGATTCCTGCGTGATGGCCTGCGCCACGGCAGCCGAGCCTTCGACATCCAGGCCCTTGCCGGTGTCGATCCACAGCTCCTTGACGCCGCCGGACTTGATGCGTTCGAAGTCAGCGTCGGATTTCAGGATGAACTTCGAGCGCCAGAACGGGTGATCCATCCACGAGCCGCAGAACTCGTGGACATGCATGCCCAGGCGCAACTCGCTGACAGCAATTTTCTTGATCACGCTCGACTTCCGGACTTGTGCACTGGTTCACGGTGGCAACGCGCCTCCCCTGACGGACTGTCCACCTGGGCAAGATATCGGCATCCGGGGATGGGCATTGAGGCACTTGCGCGAGGATTTCACGCCTGGGTGCACGCTCGGCGCCCCCGATTGCGCCGCCCGCCACGCCGGGCTAAAAGACCTTCCCATGGCCACATCCCCGCCGGCGCCCGCCGTCCTGCCTCCGCGCCGCAAGTTCGCGGCCCTGCTGGCCGGTGCAACGCTGGCTGCCTCGCTGCTGATCGGCTGGCTGCTGTGGGTGGCGCGGCAGGACGCCATCCAGTCCGCCCAGACCACCGCGCTGAACTACGCGCGCACGCTGGAGGTGCGCATGGACGGCACCTTCCGCCGCACCGATGCCGTGCTTCGCGCGCTGACGCAGACGGTGCCGCCCGAGGCGCTCGCGCCGCAGGGCGAACTCGCCCACGCCCGGCAGGTCAACGGCGAACTCGATGCGATGCTGCGCGATTTCGACGAGCTGATCGCGCTGCGCATCATCGACGCCCGCGGCGACCAGCGCTACGTGACCTCGTCGGCCAGCACACCGATGGCGAACTATGCCGATCGCTCGTTCTTCAAGGCCTACCAGCGCGACCCGCAGGCCGGCCTGCTGTTCACCGACGTGGTGACCGGCCGCGTCAGCCAGCGCCCGACCATCGTGATGACGCGTCCGGTGCGCGACGCGCAGGGCCGGTTCGTCGGTGCCGCGCTGGCGCCGCTTGACCTCACCTACTTCCAGCAGCAGTTCCGCAAGCTCGACATCGGCCGCAACGGCACGGTGTTCCTGCGCCGCACCGAGGCCGGGAATCTGGTGCTGCGCTGGCCGCAGATCGATGCCGAGGTCAACAAGCCGATGCCGCCCGACCAGCCGATCCTGCGCGCGGTCAAGGCGGGGCAGCCGGAGGCGGTGAACGAGTACGTCGCCTTCACCGACGGCGTGCGGCGCATCTCGGGCACGGTGGTCGTGAAGGGCTACCCGTTCTTCCTGACGGTGGCACTCAGCCACGACGACGTGCTCGCCAGCTGGCGGCGCCTCGCGTTGTTCACCGCGCTGGCCTGGCTGCTGCTGCACCTGCTGATGGTGGTGATGATCCGCCGGCTGTGGCGCAGCGACCGCGAGCGCCGCTCGCTCGAGGCGCAGCTGCGCGAATCGCAGCGCATCGAGTCGATCGGCACGCTGGCCGGCGGCATCGCGCATGACTTCAACAACATCCTCGCGGCGATCCTCGGCAATGTCGCGCTGGCGCGCGAGGACATCGGCGCCGGCCACCCCGCGCTCGCGAGCCTGGAGCAGATCCACAAGGCCAGCGTGCGCGCCCGCGACCTGGTGCAGCAGATCCTCGCGTTCGGCCRCCGCCAGCCGCAGGCGCTGGTCAACCAGCCGCTGCAGCCGTTGGTGGAGGAATCGGTGCGGCTGCTGCGTTCCACGCTGCCGGCGGTGGTGTCGCTGGAGTGCCGCCTGGCGGCGCCGACGCTGCACGTCAACGCCGACGGCACCCAGGTGCAGCAGGTGCTGATGAACCTGTGCACCAACGCCTGGCATGCGCTGCAGGGGCGGCCGGGGCGCATCGAGGTCGGGCTGGCGGCGTACGAGGTGGTGTCGGGCGACGAGCGCGCCATGGGCACCACGCCGCCACTGGCCGCCGGGCACCATGYCCACCTGTGGGTGCAGGACCAGGGCGTCGGGATGGATGCGGCCACGCAGGCGCGCATCTTCGAGCCGTTCTTCACGACCAAGCCGACCGGGCAGGGCACCGGGCTCGGGCTGTCGGTGGTGCACGGCATCGTCGCGGCGCACCACGGCGCGATCCGCGTCGACAGCGCGCCCGGGCGCGGCACGACGATGCACCTCTACCTGCCGGCCGCCGAGCCGGAGCCGGTCGAGGAAGCCCTGCCGGTCACCGCGCCCGGCGCGCTGCAGGGGGCCGGCCAGCACGTGGCCTACGTCGACGACGACGAGGTGATCGTGCTGATGGTGGAGCGGCTGCTGCTGCAGGCCGGCTACCGGGTCACTGCGTTCCGCGACGGGCACGAGGCGGTCGCGGCGGTCGCCGTGCGGCCGCTGGCCTTCGACCTGGTGATCACCGACTTCAACATGCCGGGCTACTCCGGCCTCGACGTGGCGCTGGCGCTGCGCGACATCCGCGCCGACCTGCCGGTGGTGATCAGCTCGGGCTACATCACCGAGGAACTGCAGGCCCAGGCCGCCGACGCGGGCGTGCGCAGCCTGATGCGCAAGCAGAACACGATGGAGGAACTGCTGCGGCTGGTGCGCAAGGTACTGGCAATGTCGTGAGGTCGCTGCTCAGGCGATGGCGTACTGTTCGAGTTGCTGGAGCCAGCCATCGAAGTGCGGGCATCTGGCACGTATCGCCGGGATGCCGATGCGTTCGGCGGCGAGCGGGCCATGGAGGCCTTTCCGATACCGCGGAAACAAGGTCAGCAGACGCTTGGAGGGGGCGGTGGTCGGCCCTTCGTTGATGTCCTCGGGGGCCATGGCGTCGGCGATGGCCGCGAAGGCTGCCTGCTTGTGCGGTTCGGTCAGCACGCTCGGAACGGTGACTGAATCGGAGAACAGCCAAGCCTCGTATTCGTGCAATGCGATGAACGGCAGGAAATTGTGCTGTCCGATCGCCGTGCGCAACTCACTCTCCACGTGCGTGACACGCTGACGCGGCGTGCTGCCGGCAGGCCGGGTCGACATGCCGGGAAAGTCGGTCGGCAGCGCGTAGTAGTCGAGCATGCTGGTGACGAGTGCCCCGCCGCTGCCTTCCAGAACGCGCCGCAAGTGCTCGCGAAACTGCCCGAAGCTGCGCAGGCCACCCTTGAAGTTGGGGCCGTCCTTGACCACCTTGGTGGCCACGATCGTCGGTCGGATGTCGATACCGATCGGCTCCAGCTGCTGTCGCAGCACCGTCTTGACGAAGCGCTCCTCCGTCTGGCCTTCCACGACGATCAGCGCGCGTTTCACGGCCGCCCGCCCAGCACATTCATTTCCCAGAGGTCGCCAAGCGCGTAGTCGTCCAGCCATTGCGACATGTCGGCACTGTTCAGGTGCCTGAACGTCGTGGGGCCGTCTTGCCGGTCGACGGTCCAGACGTCTTCGGGCCTCAATCGGTTTACCAGCGAAACGGACTGCGTGGCGGCGATCACTTGAGTGCGCTCGGACGCTGAGGAGATCAAATCCGCCAGCAGCGTGATCGCAGCTGGATGCAGGCCAAGTTCCGGCTCGTCCAGCAGCACGAGCCGGGGCAACTCCGGCTGCGTGAGCAGCGTCACCAGGCAGATAAAGCGCAAGGTGCCATCGGAGAAGGCGTGCGCGTTCATGTAGGCGTCGCTGCCGCGTTCCCGCCATTCGAGGCGAATCTTCGATTCGTTCAGGCGCGACGGCTGCAGCTGGAAGTCGTCGAAGAACGGGGCGATGTGCCGCACCGTCTCGACGATATTGCGGTAGTGGTCGGGATGCTTGTCGCGCATCCAGAACAGATATGGCGCCAGATTCTCGGCTTGGGGGCGCAAGAAGCGGTTGTCGTCGACATCCGCGGTGAGCTTGACGGCTGCCGTGTCGCTTGTGTCATGGAAGTGATAGACGCGATAACTCTCCAGGTCCTGCAGAGCTTGCTTGGCGCAGATGTGTTCCGCTTCGCCAAGACGCGACTCTTTGGACAATGCGCTCACCGGCAGATCAAAAGGCTTCTCGGGATACTTGCGCCGGTCGTGGTAGTAGGCCTTTTCGCTGACGATCAACAGACTGTCGTCCGTCTTTGGAGTCAGCGAAACGCGATACGAGTTGGCGACCTCGCCTGCTACGAAGTCCAACTTGAACGACATGGAGCGCGACCGCTTCTGGCCCAGGTGCAGCAACGCATCGGCTCCTCCCTTGACGGCGGTATATCCCTGCAGGTTCTGGGTCACGATCTCGCGCAGGAAGCGAAATACCGAGATCAGGTTTGACTTGCCCGATCCGTTCCCTCCGATGAAGACATTGAGTTTCCCCAGCTCGAGCGTCTGCTGGCGAATGGACTTGTAGTTCTCGATCGACAGTTTTTCGAGCTGGCGCATGGTGCAGCGGGTGAGCGCGAGGTGGGTCGGCGGATGGTACAGGCCGGCATGCCGGACGGGAGGCGTCCCCGGGGTCGCCATGCATTTGACCTGAATTTGGTCAAAGATCGCGCTTGCCGCGCCGAAGTGACGTTCTTAGCATCCGTCCCAAGGCGCTCGGCCCGGACGTTCCGGCCCGAAGACGACCACAGATGGGCCGACCACGGCTGCAAGGAGACAAGCAAGGTGATCCGCTGGGACGATCTGTCGCCGGGTGAACTGGCCGTGCTGGAGACCGTGTTCTGGTCGGCCAGCAGCTCGCGCAGCGCGCTGGCCGCCGCATCCACGTTCTCGAAAAGCAAGGCCAACGCCGCCGTCGCCGGGCTGGTCGAGCGCGGCCTGCTGGAAGAGATCGGCCTGCAGGCCTCGTCCGGCGGGCGCCGGCCCGAGGCGCTGCGCATGAGCCGCGCGGTCGGCGTGCTCGCCTGCATCGACCTCGGCGCGACCAGCCTCGACGTGGCGATCCTGTCGCCCGACATGGGCGTGCTGGCCCACCATGCCGAGCCGGCCGACGTGCGCGCCAGCCC
>NZ_JBFUFQ010000037.1:0-37750 GCF_056403355.1 Rhizobacter sp. P2_H3
ACCTGGAAGCGCTCGGCGTACCAGCGGCTCAGCCGCTCGCGCAGCGCCGGCAGGCCGGTGGCCTGCGTGTACTGCGTGCTGCCGCGCTCCAGGCATTCGCGTGCGGCCTGCTGCACCAGCGGCGGCGCGGTGAAATCTGGCTCACCGATGTTCAGGAAGATCATCGGCCGGCCGCCCTGCGCGGGGTCGCAGGCGGCGGTGCGCGACAGCTCGACCGCCGCCTTCGCGCACTCCATCACGTAGAAGGGCTCGATGTGGTCCAGGCGGCCGGCGAGCTTCATCGCTGCGTCGCGCCGGGTCAGCGTCGCTGGGCGCGGAACGCCGCCACCTCGACCGGGCGCAGGTCGAGCGCCGCCTTGTCGAGCACGCCGTTCACGTACTTGTGGCCGTCGGTGCCGCCGAAGCTCTTGGCCAGCTCGACCGCCTCGTTGATCGCGACCTTGTACGGGATGTCGATGCAGTGCTTCAGCTCGTAGGCGCCGATCATCAGCACGCCGTGCTCGATCGGCGACAGCTCGGTGGTCTTGCGGTCGACGTGGCGCGAAAGCACCGCGTCGAGGTCGGACGCCTCGGCGATGCAGCCGTGCAGCAGCGCGTCGAAGTGCGCCGCGTCGACCTTGTCGAAGCCTTCCTGCTCGCGCATGTGGGCATCGACCACGCCGACCTCGGCGCCGGACAGCAGCCACTCGTACAGGCCTTGCAGCGCGGCCTCGCGCGAGCGGCGGCGCGACGACTTGGGCTGCGGCTTGCCACCCTTGTGGCCGCCCTTGCCCGCGGGCTTCTTCGCGGCCGGTGCATCAGCCGCCGGTGCGTCAGCCGCCGGGGCGGGGTTCTTCGGTTCGGTCTCGCTCACGACAGGTCTTCCAGCAGGTTGGCCATCTCGACGGCGACGCGTGCGGCGTCACGGCCTTTCTCTTCGACGCGGGCCCAGGCCTGGGCCTCGTCCTCGACGGTCAGGATGGCGTTGGCGATCGGGATCTCGTGGTCGAGCGCGACGCGCGTGACGCCGGCGCCGCTTTCGTTGGACACGAGTTCGAAGTGGTAGGTCTCGCCGCGGACGATGCAGCCGAGCGCGACCAGTGCGTCGTAGCGGTCGCTCGCGGCCATCGCGTTCAGCGCCAGCGGCACCTCCAGCGCGCCGGGCACCGTCACGTGCTTGATGTGCTTGGCGGCGACGCCCAGCGCGCCGAGCTCGCCGATGCAGGCGTCGGCCAGCGCCTGCGTCAGCTTGTCGTTGAACCGGGCCTGCACGATGCCGATGCGCAGGTCGGTGCCGTCCAGGTCGGCCGCCTGGCCCTTGTCTGCTGCTTGCATGTCAATCCAGTCGGTCGTTCAGTGTTCGGGGGCGACGAAGCCGGTGACCTCGAGGCCGTAGCCGGTCATGCTCGGCATGCGGCGCGGGCTGCCCAGCAGCTTCATCTTCGTGACGCCCAGCTCGCGCAGGATCTGGGCGCCGATGCCGTAGGTGCGCAGGTCCATCTGCGCGCGGGCGCGCGCCGGCGCCGCGGGGGTGTCCTGCCAGTGCGACAGCAGCGACTGCACGTCCTCGCCGCAGTTCAGCAGCACCGCGACGCCGCGCTGGCTGGCCTGCAGCGTCGCGAGCGCCTTGTGCAGCGGCCACGAGTGGCTGCAGGCGCCGGTGTCGAGCAGGTCCATCACCGACAGCGGCTCGTGCACGCGCACCAGCACCTCGTCGCTCGTGTCGATGCTGCCGTGGCTCAGCGCGAGGTGCAGGCCGCCGGTGCGGTCGCGGAAGGCGGTGCAGTCGAAATCGCCCTGCGCGGTGGTCAGCGAGCGCTGGCCGATGCGCTCGATCAGGCTTTCGTTGCGGCTGCGGTAGCCGATCAGGTCGGCGATGGTGCCGATCTTCAGGCCGTGTTCCTTCGCGAAGACCTCCAGGTCCGGCAGGCGCGCCATCGTGCCGTCGTCCTTCATGATCTCGCAGATCACCGAGGTGGGGCTGAGGCCGGCCATCGCCGCGAGGTCGCAGCCGGCCTCGGTGTGGCCGGCGCGCATCAGCACGCCGCCATCCTGCGCCTGCAGCGGGAAGATGTGGCCGGGCTGCACGAGGTCGGTGGCCTGCGCATCGCGCGCGACGGCGGCCTGCACGGTGCGGGCGCGGTCGGCGGCCGAGATGCCGGTGGAGACGCCGGTGGCGGCTTCGATCGAGACGGTGAACGCGGTGCCGTGGCGGGTGCCGTTGCGGGTGGCCATCGGCGGCAGCTGCAGGCGCTCGCAGCGCTCGCGGGGGAGGGTCAGGCAGATCAGGCCGCGGCCGAAGCGCGCCATGAAGTTGATCGCCTCGGGCGTCACGTGGTCGGCCGCGAGCACCAGGTCGCCCTCGTTTTCGCGGTCTTCCTCGTCGACGAGGATGACCATGCGGCCGGCGGCGAGCTCGGCGATCAGTTCGGGTACGGGGGAGATCGGCATAGCCTGACATTGTATGGGCCCCCCAGTCGCTTCGCTCCTGCCCCCGAGGGGCGCCACCCCTGGGCCCGGCGGAGCCGGATCCCGGGGCGTTGCTTGATGGGGCCCTCGGCTTCGCCTGGGGCTTACTTTGCGGGCGCTGTGGCCAGCATGCGTTCCACGTACCTTGCGATCAGGTCGATCTCGAGGTTGACGGCGGAGCCGGCCGCCAGCGTGCCCAGCGTCGTGTTCTCGATCGTGTGCGGGATCAGGTTGATGCTGAACTCGCAGCCCTCGGGCCGGTCGTCGACGCGGTTGACCGTGAGGCTCACGCCGTTCACCGCGACCGAGCCCTTGTAGGCGAGGAAGCGGCCGATGTGGGCCGACGCCAGCACGCGCAGCTCCCACGATTCGCCGACCGGCGCGAAATGCGTCACGCGGCCGATGCCGTCGACGTGGCCGCTGACGAGGTGGCCGCCCAGCCGGTCGTGCGCCCGCAGCGCCTTCTCGAGGTTGACCGGGCCGGGTTGCGACAGGCCGGCGGTCTTGTCCAGGCTCTCGGCCGAGATGTCGATCGTGAAGCGGCTGGCGGCGGCGTCGAAGGTGGTGACCGTCATGCAGGCGCCGTTCAGCGAGATGCTGTCGCCCAGCTGCACGTCGTCGAGGTAGTGGTCGGGGGCCTGCAGCGTCAGTTGCAGGCCGTGGGAGGCGTCGGCGCCCAGCGGGCGGACGGATTCGATGCGGCCGAGGCCGGAGATGATGCCGGTGAACATGGGCGTGATTCTCGCAGTCAGAACAGTTCCCGCGCCGACGGGCGGGCGATCACGCGCAGGTCGTCGCCGATGCGGTCGACCGCATGGAAGCGCAGCGCCGCGGCGTCGTCCAGCCGCTCCAGCGGGCCGAAGGCGGCCAGGTCGCGGCCGGCGCCGAGCAGCTTCGGCGCGAGGTACACGAGGTACTCGTCGACCAGCCCCTCGCGCACGAACGAGCCGTTCAGCTTGTGGCCGGCCTCGACGTGCAGCTCGTTGATGCCGCGCTGCGCCAGGTCAACCAGCACGGCGGCCAGGTCGACCTTGCCTGTCGGGCCGGGGCGCAGGATCACCTCGGCGCCGGTGGCCGCCAGCGTGGCGATGCGGGCCGCCTCGGGCGCCGCGGCATACACCAGCACCTGGCCGGGCGCATCGAGGATGCGCGCGGTGGGCGGCATGTCGAGCCGCGAATCGATGACGACGCGCAGCGGTTGCCGCGCGGTCTCGACCAGCCGCACATCCAGCCGGGGGTTGTCGTCGAGCACGGTGCCGACGCCGGTCAGCACCGCGCCGGCCCGCTTGCGCCAGGCGTGGCCGTCGGTGCGCGCCGCCTCGCCGGTGATCCACTGGCTGGCGCCGTTGTTCAATGCGGTGCGCCCGTCGAGCGAGGTCGCGGCCTTCAGGCGCACCCACGGCCGCCCGCGCACCATGCGCGAGAAGAAGCCGATGTTGAGCTCGCGTGCCGCTTCGCCCAGCAGGCCGGATTCGACCTGCACGCCCTGTGCCCGCAGCCGCGCCAGGCCCTGGCCTGCCACCAGCGGGTTCGGGTCGGTGACGGCCGAGACGACGCGCGCGATGCCGGCGGCCAGCAGCGCATCGCAGCACGGCGGCGTGCGGCCGTGGTGCGAGCAGGGTTCCAGCGTCACGTAGGCGGTCGCGCCTGGCGTCGCATGGCCGCGCGCGGCGGCATCGCGCAAGGCCATCACCTCGGCATGCGGCCCGCCGGCCTGTTGCGTGTGTCCGCGCCCGATCACCTGGCCGTGGGCGTCGAGGATCACGCAGCCGACGCGCGGGTTCGGGTCGGTCAGGCCGATGGCGTGTCCGGCCAGCGCGAGTGCTTCGCGCATCGCGGCGTGGTCGGCGGGCGTGAACGCCGCGGCGTTCGGGGGCTCGGTGGGCGGCATCGGGCGGGTCAGGGTTGGTGCTGCACGGTGTCCAGCAGGGCGTCATTGTGCGTCGCGATCGCGCTGCCGTCCGGGCACGGCTGGTCGCCGCGCACCACCAGGTAGTTCTGCTGGAACAGTGCGCCGTGCACCGTGGCGTAGCGGGCCGGGTGCTCGTCGTTGCGGTCGATCGCGCCGCTGCCGTCGAGGTCGGTGCTGTAGCGGCACACGCGCTGGCTGCCGGCGCGCGTGCCGACGCTCCAGCCGAGGGGTTCGATTTCGACCCGGCCGGACCAGCCGGTGGCTGGCGGATCGGGCACCACGCAGCCGTAGCGGACGAAGCGCGCACCGGCGATGGCGACGGGCTGGATGGCGCAGCGGACGAGCCGTGCCGGAGGGCCGTCGAGCGCGAGGACGACGCCCAGCGGCAGCAGCGGGTCGCCCGGCGTCGCAGGGTCCGGCGGCGTGCTGGCCGAGAAGCGCAGGTGACCGCTCAGCACGGTGCCGCTCGCGGGTTCGCAGCCGGACGGTGCAGCGCTGCAGCGCGCGACGATCGCCCCATCCGCATCGCCGAACAGCCAAGCCGCCGCCCCCGGCCCGCCGGGTTGCCAGAGGCTTCGATCGGGGGCGGTCGAGATCGATTCGAACGGGATGTCCGGCGCACGCCCGAGCGGCCGGGCGATCGCGATGTCTTGCGGGGCGAGGCCCAGCACGGCGTCGTAGACCGGCGAGAGGCGCGGCACACGGGCATCCAGCTGCACGCGATGCAGTCCGCCGGCGGGATGGCGCCAGTTCACGACGACGCTGAGGTCGCGCAGGGCGGGCGCCTCGGCTGCATCGGATGCTTCGGACGGCTCGCTGTGGCTGAGCTCGAATGGTGCCGGCGCCGCGGTGGCCGGTGACGATGCGGCCGCGCCGCGCAGGCGATCGAACTCCAGCCGTGCGAGTTGAAGCGCATCGATCCGCTGCCGTGCCGCGGTGCGGGCATGGCGCAGTGCGTCCTGCTGGTTCAGCAACGCTGCCGACAGCAGCGACACCAGCAACAACGCAAGCAAGGCCTCGAGCAGGGCGGCGCCGGCGGCCACCGGGGCGGCGGGTGGCCCCTTGAAGGAGCGGTGCATCAGAAGTCGCGCCAGCTGCCGGGCACGCGGGCCCAGGTGCCGCAGCACATCTGCAGGCGTTCGATGACGCTGCTGTCGTGGTCGATGCGGGTCGGCCCGGACAGCAGCAGATCGTCCTCGGCCAGCAGTGCACCGTGCAGCGTGGCCCCGGCTTCGTCGCGCCACTCGGCGTTGCGCAGGTACAGCACGCCGTGGATGCGCGCCGGCCCGCGCAGGTGCACCGCACCGTCGACCACCAGCAGAACCGGTCGTGCGGGCGAGCCGAGCTGGGTGGCGCCGTCCAGCCGCAGGCCGCCGTCGAGCCAGAGCAGGGTCGCCGACCCCGGCGGCGCGAGCCGCCGGGAGATCTCGTCGTCGCAGGGCCGCGTGCAGGTCACGAAGCGCGCCGCGGGCTGGGCCTGCCACGTCGTGCGGTTCATCCGGAAGACGCTCGCGAAGAACTGCGCCGCGTCGACCGAGGCGAGAGCCGCATCGGCACTGACGATGGTCGACAGCGCGGGTGCACCGGGCGGGCCGACCAGCCTGGCGTCGCCCGGGTCGGCCTCGGCACCGGCGTGCAGCGTGAGGCCGCCGCTCGCGATCCCGTGGTGCACGACGGTCGGCCCGCCCAGCAGCTGCACGGATCCGCGCGCCGTGATGGCCGCGACCGGCCGGACGTCGATGGCCGGGATGCGGGCCGCATCGGCCCAGGCCCGCGCGACGTGGACCGCTGCACCTGCGCCCGCAGGTGCCAGGCAGGCGGTGGTGTTGCCGCTGCAGCCGATCGACTCGATCGTGGTGACACCTGAGGCGGCGCTGCCCAGCCGCAGCGCGAAGGCCTGGCGGGCCGCGTCGCCGTCGATGTCGGCGCTGCTCCCGTCGGCCGCTGGGCAATGGCATGACCAGGCCCCGCCGATGAACGAGCAGGACGGCATGGCGGGCGTCCCCTGGTAGCGCTCGCGGAAGGCTGCTCCCTCGGCAGCGGGCCGGCAGGCGTCATCGACGGGGCGTTCGTCGTTGAGCCGGGCCAATGCCCATGCGAGCCCCGACTCCGCCGCTTCGGCGGCCTGGGCGGCGCGCATGCGGTTGCCGGAGGATTTCAGCTCCTCCCATGCCACGCGGAAGGTGTACGTCGCGGCCAGCGTGAGGGCCGCCGCGACCACCAGCACCAGGATCAGCGCCACCGCACCGGATTGCCCTGAAGCCGCGCCGGGGCCGTGCATCCGGCGGTTCATCCCGGACACCCGCCGACCACGGCGTCATTGCGCACGCGGGCTTCGACCAGGGCCTCGCGCGCCGCGCCGCTGGCCGCTGGAACTCGATCGGTGGCCAGGGCCTGCAAGCGGATGCGGACCTGGCGTTGCAGCTGGTAGGGGCAGGCCCCGGCATCGCAGGGGCGGCTGCAGAACTCCCGCAGATCGATGCGCCGGATGTCGGGCGTGAGCTCCAGCCGCGTGACCCGCATCGAGGTGGCGTCACTGAGGGCCTGCCAGTGCCCTGCGCCGAACGCCATCTCGATGACGCCGCTGTGCAGCCGGTAGCCGAAGCGGCTCGGGGCGATGCCGGAGGCCGGCGTGGCGGCGTAGTCGATGCTCAGGCCGTCACCGCTCGCGGCGAGTGCGATGGCGGGGTCGGCCGAGCCGGCCACGGCTGCGGTGCCGGCCGGCACACGATGGCCGGCGCGGGCGAGATCGCGCGACATCACCTCGGCGATCGTCTGCAGGTCGTGCGTGAGGCGCAGATCGGCCAGTTGCCGATGGGCGTCCTGCAACTGGAACGTCAGCAGGCCCAGCGCCAGGACGACGACCGACAGGCCGATCGCCAGCCCCGCCATCAGCTCGACGAGCGTGAAACCGCGCCGCTGCTGCGGCAAGGAGAACGTGGAGGCCATCGCCACCCCTTCAGCAGGCACGGTAGCCGGCCACCGCGCCCTGCGGCGAGCAGCTGCGCACGCGGCCGAGCAGGTTGACGACATGCTGGATCGCGAGGCCCGACGCGCTGGCCAGCCGCAGCGTGGCAGCCGGCGTGCTGGTGCCGTGCTGCGCGTCGAAGCTCATCGTCGGGACATTGGCCTGCAGGCTGACCTGCTGCCCGGCCTGCAGCGCGACGTGGCGGATCGCCTGGCCGCCGGCTTCGCAGGCTGCCTCGTCTCGTGACGTGCAACGGCACGCGTCGATCGCTCCGACATAGACGACGTAACAGTTCGACGGCGTCGTCACGCCGCGAAAGCCGATGCGCACATTCTGGTTGCGGCCGATGGCTTCGCTGCGCGCGAGGCGCAGGTCGGCCGCGAGTTCGTTCGCGACGCCTTCGAGCCGCCGCACCTCCATCCAGCGCTGCAGGTTCGGCGCCGCGATCAGCGCGAGCACGGTGCACACCGCCACGCACACCATCAACTCGATGAGCGTGAAACCCTCGGCCGATCGCGGCCTGGCAAGCTGAAACATGTTGGATCCCCCTGATGAACGGACGCGGACTTTAGGAAGTGCCGCGCCGCCGGCCACTCCCCCGATGGGGGGAGAAGGGGGTCAAAACCACCCTCGGATGTACCGGTACGTGAGGGGGTTTCAGGGGTTTTGTGTGATTTCGGGAGATGCGTACCGGTTCAGATGTCCCGGATCAGCTGCCGGAACTCATCGACGTCTTCGAAGCTGCGGTAGACCGATGCGAAGCGCACGTAGGCGACCTTGTCGATGCGCTTGAGCTCGCGCATCACCAGTTCGCCCAGGCGTGTCGATGGCACCTCCTTCGAGCCGCTGTTGAGCAGCTTGTCCTGGATGCGCTCCATCGCCGCGTCGATCTGCTCGACGCTGACCGGCCGCTTGCGCAGCGCGAGCGTCATCGAGGCACGGATCTTCGAGGCGTCGAAATCGGCGCGCGTGCCGTCCTTCTTGACGACGGACGGCAGCGCGATCTCGGCGCGCTCGTAGGTGGTGAAGCGCTTGTCACAGCTCTGGCAGCGGCGGCGCCGGCGCACGACATCGCCCTCATCGGACTCGCGCGTCTCGACGACCTGCGTTTCCTCGTGACTGCAGAACGGGCAGCGCACGGCTCAGCGGCCGGTGACCGGCAGGCCGGTCATCCGCGGTACACCGGGAAGTCGCGCGTCAGCGCGGCCACCTTGGCCTTCACCGCTTCGATCACCGACTCGTCGTTCGGCTTGTCCAGCACGTCGGCGATCAGGTGGGCGGTGGCGCGGGCCTGCTCCTCCTTGAAGCCGCGCGTCGTGAAGGCCGGGCTGCCCAGGCGGATGCCGCTGGTGACCATGGGCTTCTGCGGGTCGTTCGGGATGCCGTTCTTGTTGCAGGTCATGTGGGCGCGGCCCAGCAGCGCCTCGGCTTCCTTGCCGGTCAGGTTCTTCGGGCGCAGGTCGACCAGCATCACGTGGCTCTCGGTGCGGCCGCTGACGATGCGCAGGCCGCGCTCGATCAGCGTCTCGGCCAGCACGACCGCGTTCTTCGCGACCTGCTGCTGGTAGACCTTGAATTCAGGCGCCAGCGCTTCCTTGAAGGCCACCGCCTTGGCGGCGATCACGTGCATCAGCGGGCCGCCCTGGATGCCGGGGAAGATCGCGCTGTTGATCTTCTTCGCGATGGCTTCGTCGTTCATCACGATGATGCCGCCGCGCGGGCCGCGCAGGCTCTTGTGGGTGGTCGAGGTGACGACATCGGCATGCGGCACCGGGTTCGGGTAGACGCCCGCGGCGATCAGGCCGGCGTAGTGCGCCATGTCGACCATGAAGTACGCGCCGACCGCCTTGGCGACCTTGGCGAAGCGCTCGAAATCGATGCGCAGGCTGTAGGCCGAGGCGCCCGCGATGATCAGCTTCGGCTTGTGCTCGTGGGCGAGGCGCTCCATCGCGTCGTAGTCGATCTCTTCCTGGGCGTTCAGGCCGTAGCTGACGACCTTGAACCACTTGCCGCTCATGTTCAGCGCCATGCCGTGCGTCAGGTGGCCGCCTTCGGCCAGGCTCATGCCCATGATGGTGTCGCCGGGCTGCAGCAGGCCGAAGAACACCGCCTGGTTGGCCTGCGAGCCGGAATTGGGCTGCACGTTGGCGTGGGCCGCGCCGTAGATCTGCTTGACGCGGTCGATCGCGAGCTGCTCGACGATGTCGACGTACTCGCAGCCGCCGTAGTAGCGCTTGCCGGGGTAGCCCTCGGCGTACTTGTTGGTCAGCTGGCTGCCCTGCGCGGCCATCACGGCCGGCGAGGCGTAGTTCTCCGAGGCGATCAGCTCGATGTGATCTTCCTGGCGCTGGTTCTCGCTCTGGATCGCGGCGAAGAGCTCGGGGTCCACCTGGGCGACGGTGGAGTGGGTGCGGTCGAACATGGCTGGCAGTCCTCTTCAACAGAAGACCCCGGGGCGGATCATGCGAGGCGGACTCACATGGCCACGGGGCTGCCCAGGCGAACGGCTGAACCGGTGCCGGAAACCCGGAACCGGCTGCGCTTCCCGGTGGTTCACCACCTCAGGCCGACGGGCGTCACGCTGATCGTGACATCCCGGACCCCATCGCCAGTTGCGCAGCCCGCGGAGTGTACCGCGGCCCCTGCCGCCTCAGCGCAGCGAGGCCACCTGGTGCATCGTGTGGGCTTGCGAAGCGATCGGCGCTGCCGACACCGGCGTCGGCTCGATGACCGCCGGCTCGGCCTGCAGCGGCGTGCTCGGCAGCGCGACCGGCGTCGGCACCACCAGCGGCGCGAACACCGGCACCGACTTGCCGTCGGCCACCATGCGCAGGTGCTCGCGCTCGGCCAGCACCTTGCCGGCGTAGCCGCCGTCGTCGTTCAGGTTGGCGGCACCCACGTAGAAGCGCAGACCGGCCTCGACACCGCCGGCGCGCGCGATGCATTCCTTCAGCACCAGCGCGCCGACCCGCAGGTTCGTCACCGGGTCGAAGGCCGCATGGTTGCCGCCGAAGGCTTCGTACTTGTCGTCGTGCACGCGGGTCATCACCTGCATCAGGCCCTGCGCACCGACCGAGCTCTGGGCAAACGGGTTGAAGCTGGACTCGATCGCCATGATCGCGAGGATCAGCGTCGGGTCGAGCCCGGACTTGTTGCCGACGGTCCAGGCTTCCTTCACGAGCCGGCTGACGGGCTCGGGGGCGACGCGGTAGCGGCGCGAGATCCACAGCGCGACGGCGGCCTGCTGCTTGGTCAGGTCCCTGGGGTCGGCTGCGGTGGCGCGGCTCACGGCATCGGGCTCGACCAGGTCGGTCAGCGCCTGGGCGGTGCCCTCGACGCGGGCATCGTGGCGCGCCCGCAGCCAGTCGAGCGCGCGGCTCTCGGCGGCATGGCGCAGGTCGGCGCGGCTGCCCATGAACAGCACGATCGCGACGATGGCCAGCCCCAGCAGGGCCAGGCCGTTGTGGCTCACTTCCAGCAGGCCGTGACCCACGTCACGCAGAAAGACCGCGCTCGACCGAGCGGCGGTGTGGCGGGCGTCCTGAAATCCCGCGATCCATTGTTGAAGCGCTGTCGTCATGTCACTCCTTGTCAGTCCGTCTGGCGCCTCCACCCGCCGCGGCACGGGGCCCGAGGGGTGCGAGAGGTGACGGTGATAATCGACCGCGGTTCGACTCCGGGAGTCTCCGGAACCGCTCCGTCGGCTTGCTCGTCGGCAGCGTGGTCCCCGCGGGCACCTCGTGTGCTCTACGGGTTTACCCTGATCAGTTCTCAAGGTGTCGCGAATTCTAGGAACTGGATTCATAACCAGTCAAGGATAAGGATGCCGTTCTTCATAACTAAAGAGAATGAAATACCGTGACCTGAGGGACTTCATGGCGGGCCTGGAACGGGCCGGCGAGCTCAAACGCATCGCCGAACCAGTCTCCGCGCGGCTGGAAATGACAGCGATCAGCGACTCCGTGCTGCGCGCCGGCGGTCCGGCGCTGTGGTTCGAGCGCCCCGCCGGTTACAAAATTTCGGCCTTGACGAACCTGTTCGGAACGCCTCGGCGGGTCGCCCAGGGCATGGGCGCCACCGAGGTGAGCGAGCTGCGCGACGTGGGTCGGGTGCTGGCCAGCCTGAAAGAACCTGAGCCGCCGAAGGGGCTGAAAGATGCCGGCCGTTTGTTACAAATGATCAAGGCGCTGTGGGACATGAAGCCGGCCGCGGTCCGGTCGGCGCCGTGCCAGCAGGAGGTGCTGCAAGGCAGCGAGGTCGATCTGGGCGAGTTGCCGGTGCAGACCTGCTGGCCCCTGGATGCGGGGCCCCTGATCACGTGGGGTCTGGTGATCACGCGCGGCCCGCAGGCCTCGCCGACGGCGCGGCGCCGCCAGAACCTGGGCATCTACCGCCAGCAGGTGATCGGCCGCAACGAGGTCATCATGCGCTGGCTGGCGCACCGGGGCGGGGCGCTGGACTTCCGCGATTTCGCGCTCGCCAACCCGGGCCAGCCGTTCCCGATCGCGGTGGCGCTCGGCGCCGATCCGGCGACCATCCTCGGCGCCGTGACGCCGGTGCCCGACAGCCTGTCCGAATACCAGTTCGCCGGGCTGTTGCGCGGCAGCCGCACCGAAGTGGTCGACACCGCGGTCGGCGAGCCGGGCTGGATGCTGCAGGCGCCGGCCGGTGCCGAGATCGTGCTGGAAGGCCACATCCCGGTCGTGCCGGCCGGCTTCATCGGGACCAGCGAGCACGGCGTGCCGTTGAAGGAGGTCGGCGGCTACCTGCATGCGCTCGAAGGGCCGTTCGGCGACCACACCGGCTATTACAACGAGCAGGACTGGTTCCCGGTGTTCCGCATCGACCGGCTGACGCGCCGGCGCGATCCGATCTACCACTCCACCTACACCGGCAAGCCGCCCGACGAGCCGGCCGTGCTGGGCGTGGCGCTGAACGAGGTGTTCGTGCCGATCCTGCAGAAGCAGTTTCCGGAGATCGTCGACTTCTACCTGCCGCCCGAAGGCTGCAGCTACCGGATGGCGATCGTCAGCATCCGCAAGAGCTATCCCGGCCATGCGAAGCGGCTGATGTTCGGCATCTGGAGCTTCCTGCGCCAGTTCATGTACACGAAGTTCATCGTCGTGACCGACGACGATGTCGACATCCGCAACTGGCAGGAGGTGATCTGGGCGATCACGACCCGCATGGACCCGGTGCGCGACACGACGCTGGTCGAGAACACGCCGATCGACTACCTCGATTTCGCGTCGCCGGTCAGCGGGCTGGGCGGCAAGATGGGGCTGGATGCCACCAACAAGTGGCCGGGCGAGACCGCGCGTGAATGGGGGCGCAGCATCCGCATGGACGCCGAGGTGGAGCAGAAGGTGGCGCAGATCGTCGCCGGCGTGATGAAACGCTGACCATTGCGAAATCGGCGCAGATTCCTCGAATGAGGCCTTGAATCGCCGCCGAGCGTCGTCTAAGTTTGGTGGGCCTGCATGCAGGCATCCTCACCGGCGCAGTCCCTGCGCACCAGGAGCCCTGGACCCACTTCCTCCGGAGCCCCGAGTTGGCAACGTCAGTTGCCCGCCCCTCCCACCGCAAGGTCGGGAGGGGTTTCGTCTTGTGGGGCAGTCAAGCGCGGACCAAGCTGCCGATCCACTCGTGCAGCGCGTTGCGCACATTCATGAAGCCGCGCGTCGTCGGCACCCATTCGAGCGACTTGGTGTCGACGCGCAGCGCCAGGCCCATCGGCGCCGGCTGGATCTTGACACTGCCGCGCGCTGCGTCCTCGAACATCGCGACCGCGCGCGGCATGTGCCAGCCGTGCGTCACCAGCACGATCTGCGTGATGCCGGCCGGCTTCAGCAGCGCGACAGTGCGGGCCGCGTTTTCGCGGGTGTCCTTCGACTGGTCCTCGACCCATTTCAGCGGGTGAGAGAAATCCTGTGCGGCGATGCGCGCCGCCGTCTGGGCTTCCGGCTGCCCGTCCGGCTGGGCCCAACCGAGACCACCGCTGAAGCCGACCGGCAGCCCGGTCTGGCGGCCCAGCCACACGCCATAACGCAGGCGTTCCAGCGATTGGGCGTTGAGGTTGGCCACGCCGTACTCAGGTGCCAGCGCCTCCTGCCCGCCGCCCAGCACGATGATCGCGACCGGCTGCTTCGCCTGCGCCGCCGTCCTCAGGTCGTTGATCTGCGCGGTGCTGAGTGCCGCCGGTGGCTTCAGCGCCACCTGAATCAGGAACTGCGCCGTTCCGTTGCAGGCGCTGAACCACAGCCCGAGCGTGGCCACCATGATCACCAACCAGCCGAGGCCGCGGCGCGGCAGGATCAGCCGGGCACCGATCAGCACCAACAGCAGCAGCGGCACCGGCGGCAGCACGAGTGCGCTGAGGATGGGCTTCCAGGATTCGATGCCGAGCAGGGTCAGCAGGCTGTTCATGCGCTGGTTCCGGGGGGGAAAGGTGGACAACGGCCGGCAGGAGGCGCCGGCATGGCGGCTGGATTGTGCCGATGAGTCAGCGCTCACAGGTGTGAATCGTTCACACTTCCCGGCCCGCCCTGGCACCGTTGTCAGGCGCCGTTGTCAGGAAGCACGCCGTGGCGCGACCGAGTCGACAGCCTTGCAAACTGCGCGCTCGCAGTCATCTGGGCTGTCCAAGGAGATCTCATGAACACGACTTCCATCCAAACCATCACGCTGGGCGGCGGCTGCTTCTGGTGCGTCGAGGCGGTATACGAGCGCGTGCTGGGCGTCACCGGCGTCGAGTCCGGCTACAGCAACGGCCGGGTGCGCAACCCGAGCTACGAGCAGGTGTGCAGCGGCGACACCGGTGCGGTGGAGGTGGTGCGGGTCAGCTTCGACCCGGCGCAGATCACGCTGCGCGAGGTGCTGGAGATCTTCTTCGTCGTGCACGACCCGACGACGCTGAACCGCCAGGGCAACGACGTCGGCACGCAGTACCGCTCGGGCATCTACGTCGAGTCGCCGGAGCATGAGCGCGTGGCCCGCGAGGTGATCGCCGAGATGGCGGCGAGCGGTACTTACAAGAGCCCGATCGTCACCGAGGTGCTGCCGCTGGCCGACTACTCGCGTGCGGAGGACTACCACCAGCACTACTTCGCGCAGCACCCGGGGCAGGGCTACTGCGCGTTCGTCGTCGCGCCGAAGGTCGAGAAGTTCCGCAAGACCTTCGCATCGAAGGTGCGCTCCGAGTAGCGCAGCGGGCCGGGCGCCGGGCAGTCAGTACACTTGCCCGCGCATGGACACCCTGTGGCTTTCGTCGCCTGCGCCGGCATTGCGGCTGTGGGCAGACGGTCGGTGGAAGGTGAACCCCGCCGCGGCGCGGTGGGCGTCCGACCACGGCATCGCCGATGCGGGCTGGCAGGCGCTGGCTCGCGAACTCGTCGCCACGCTGCGCCACCCCGAGCCCAGCAGTCGCGGGCGCATCGCGTTCCCCGGCTCGTCGCTCGAGATCGACTGGACCTCCGTCTGGCTCGACAGCGGCTGGCTCGCCTGGCTGGTGCTGCCCTCGGCCGATGCGGCGCGGCTCGCGCTGATCGAGCAATTCGGCCGCACCGGCGCCTGGGAGCGCGACCTGCGCACCGGCGAGGGTCGCTGGGACGCCCACATGTTCCGCTTGTGCGGCTTCGACCCGGCCGGTGGCGTGCCGAACTTCGACCAGGCGAGCGAGCGCGTCCACCCGGACGACCGCGACCGCTTCCGCCTCGAGCACCGGCGCTTCGGCGAAGCGCCGGGCCGCTACGAGACCTGGTTCCGCCTCGTGCTGCCGGACGGCCAGGTCAAGGAGTTCCACTCGCTCTGCGAAGTGCATCCCGGCCCGCAGGGCCGGCCGGTGCGCATGACCGGCATCCTGCTCGACGACACCGAAGGCACCTCGCGCCTGCGCGAGATCGAGGCGCTGACGGCCAAGCTGCACCGCGCGGTCACGCTGGCTTCGGTGTCGGTGTGGCGCATCGACCTGGCGACGCAGCGCATCTACTTCAACGACTGGGGCTACCAGGTGATGGGCATCCCGCGTCCGCCCGACGGCCTGACGCTGGAGTACATGCGCTCGACCATCCATCCCGACGACCGCGCCGCGGTGCTGCGTGCGGCCGATGAGGCCATCGCGACGCACCGCGTCGTCGACGTCGAGGCGCGCTACCGCAACGAGGACGGCAGCTACCGGCACCTGCTGACGCGCCGCGTCGCCGAGCGCGACGAGCAGGGGCGCGCGATCGCGCTGTCCGGCGTCTCGCTCGACCGCAGCGCGCAGATCGCCGAGCGCGAGCAGGCGCAGGCCTTCGCGCGCCGCATCGACATGGTCACCAACGCCGCGGGTGTCGGCATCTGGACGGTCGACATCGAGGCCCGCCAGGGCGAGTGGAACGAGCAGATGTTCCGCATCTACGGGCTGCGCCCGCAGGACGGCGTGCCCAGCGAGGAGCGCTGGCTGCAGGAGCTGGTGCACCCGGACGACCGCACGGCGATGCAGTCGCACGGCGAGATCGCCGACCGCGGCACGCAGCAGGGGCTGCAGTCGGAGTTCCGCATCCGCCGGGCGGACGACGGCGAGGTGCGCTGGGTGTCCGCCTGGTCGCGGCGCGAGCGCGTCAACGGCCGGCTGATGGCCTTCGGCGTCAACATCGACATCACCGAGCTGCACAGCACCCGCGCGCAGCTGCGGCGCGTGCAGGAGCGCACGATGCTCGCCGCCGAATCGGCCGGCATCGGCACCTGGGAGCGCGACCTGCGAACGCACGCCTCGCAATGGGATGCGCAGATGTTCCGGCTGCGCGGCCACCGCCCCGACGGGCCGCTCGGCGCGAACGACCTGCGCGACGGCTCGCGCCACCCGGACGACGTGGCCGAGCTGCAGCGCAAGATGGACGAGGCGGTGCGCGAGGGCGGCGAGCTCGAGCATGAGTTCCGCGTGGTCTGGCCCGACGGCTCGGTGCGCTGGCTGGCCACGCGCGGCCATGTGCAGCACGACGCGCAGGGCCGGCCGGAACGCTTCCTCGGCGTGAACTGGGACATCACCGAGCGCAAGCGCGCCGAGCAGGCGCTGCGCGACAAGGCGGCCGCCGAGCAGGCCAGCCGCGCGAAGAGCGAGTTCCTGGCCCGCATGAGCCATGAGCTGCGCACGCCGCTCAACGCGGTGCTCGGCTTCGCGCAGTTGCTGTCGGCCGACGCCGGCGATCGCTTGAGCCCGCCGCAGGCCGAGCGGGTGGAGCGCATCCGCTCGGCCGGCCAGCACCTGCTGGCGCTGATCGACGACGTGCTCGACCTCGCGTCGATCGAGTCGAGCGGCATGCCGCTTGCCCACGAGGCGGTGCCGCTGCAGGCCGCGCTGCACGACGTGCTGCAGTGGACCCGGCTGCAGGCCGACGAGGCCGGTGTCAGCGTGCAGGCCGAGGCGACGGCGGCCCAGGTGCTGGGCGACCCGCGGCGCGTGCGCCAGGTGATCGCCAACCTGATGAGCAATGCCATCAAGTACAACCGCGCCGGCGGCCACGTGTGGCTGGCGGTCGAGCGCGGGGCCTGGCAGGGCGTTCCGGCCTGGGCGATCACGGTGCGCGACGATGGCCGGGGCATGTCGGCCGCGCAGCGGCGCCACCTGTTCGAGCCGTTCAACCGACTCGGCGCGGAGCGCGAAGCGATCCAGGGCACCGGCATCGGGCTGGCCATCGTGCACCACCTGGTCAAGCTGATGCGCGGCGAGATCAGCGTCGAGAGCGAGCCGGGCCGAGGCAGCGCGTTCCGCATCGTGCTGCGGGCCGCCGCCGGTGCCGCCGCGGAACCTGCGCAGCAGGCCGTTCCCTCATCGGTGCAGGCCGCCCCGGTCGCCACGACAGCGGCCGCGCCGCTGCGCCTGCTCTACATCGAGGACAACCCGGTCAACGTGCTGCTGGTGCAGGAGCTGCTCGCCAACCATGCGCACGTGGAGCTCGCCATCGCCGTCGACGGCGTGTCGGGCGTGCGGCTCGCACAGCATGCGCGGCCCGACGTGGTGCTGGTCGACATGCAGCTGCCCGACATCGACGGCACCGAGGTGCTGCGCCGCCTGCGGGCCGATCCCGATCTGGCCGGCCTGACGATCGTCGCGCTGTCGGCCAACGCGATGCCGGAAGACGTCTCCCGGGCGCGCGAGGCGGGCTTCGACGACTACTGGACCAAGCCGATCGACTTCAAGGCCTTCCTCGCCGCGCTCGACCGGCTGGCGCAGGCGCGGCGGCCGGGTGCCGATCAGGGTGCGAGGCGTTCGCGCAGCCAGCTGCCTTCGGCCAGCCGGTAGCGCAGGCGATCGTGCAACCGCGACTTGCGGCCCTGCCAGAACTCCCAGCTGTCCGGCACGAGGCGGAAGCCGCCCCAATGCGGCGGGCGCGGCGGGTTCAGCGCGTAGCGCGCGGCGGCCTTCGCGGCGTTGGCCACCAGCACCGCGCGCGAGCCGATCACCTCGCTCTGCGGCGAGGCCCAGGCACCCAGCCGCGAATCGAGCGGGCGCGACTGGAAGTACGCATCCGACTCGGCCTCGCTGGTGCGTTCGACGCGGCCTTCGATGCGCACCACGCGCTCCAGCTCGACCCAGTGGAACTGCAGCGCGGCCCACGCATGGGCGGCCAGTTCGCGGCCCTTGCGGCTGTCGTAGTTCGTGTACCAGACGAGGCCGCGCGCATCGAAACCCTTGATCAGCACGATGCGCGTCGACGGGCGCTGGTCGGCGCCGACCGTCGCGAGGGTCATCGCGTTCGGCTCGGGCAGCTTCGCATCGAGGGCCTGCTGGAACCACAGGCCGAACTGCTCCAACGGGTCGCTGCGCGAGGCGTTCTCGTCGAGTTCGGCGCGTTCGTAGCTTTTGCGGAGGTCGGCAATATCGGTCATGGCCGGAGTATCCCGCAGGGAACAAAATACCTGCGGGGAATGCCTTAAGTGAACGCCCCACTAGGCGCCGAAAGCAAACGATTCCATTCTTGCAACCAAGGGCTTGCGTGCTGTGATGCGCCGGCTGCCATGACGAACAACAATGAAAGGGATGGCCTCATGAAGGCGCGGCCGGCGATCGTCGTGCTCGCCGCGGGACTGGGTTCCCGTTTCGGCGGTACGCAACACAAGCTCACGCAGAGCCTCGGCGCATCGAGTGTTCTCGGGACGACGCTTCGGCATGCGCTCGCGACGCACCTGGCGGTGATCGTCGTCGCCACCGAGGTGCTGGCCGAAGAGGCTGCCTCGCATGTCGCGACGCGCGACATCGTGATGCTGCCGTCGGTCGGCTCGGGCTCGCCGGTCAGCGCGCAGCGCCTGGGCATGGGCTTCTCGATCGCGTCGGGCGTCGCGGCCTGCTCCGATGCCTCCGGCTGGCTGGTGCTGCCGGGCGACATGCCGATGGTGCAGCCGTCGACGCTGCTCGCGGTGGCGCAGCAGCTCGACCACCATGCCGTGAGCTATGCGCAGTACCGGGGCCGGCGCGGGCATCCGGTGGGTTTTGCGGCCGAGCTCTACACCGAGCTGGTGATGCTGACCGGCGACGAGGGCGCGCGCCGGCTGGTGGCGCGCTATCCGGCGCAGGCGGTCGATGTCGACGATTCCGGCGTGCTGATGGATGTCGACAACGAGGGCGACCTGGATCGCGTGCGGGCAGCCTACAGCCCGTCGCTGTTCGGCGACTCTCGTTGAAGGATGACAGCCCCTCGGTCGACGGGTACATCGACCGATCCCCCGAGGGGATGCAGGCCGGCTTGGGAGCGGCCCGGCGCTCGGCCTGCCTAGCCGTTCACCAGCGCGTGCCGCTCCACCAGTGCCACCAGCCGCTCGATGCCGCGGTCGCGGATGCCGCATTGGCGCAGCGAGCGCGCCGTCTCCATCAGGTAGTCAAGCGTCGTGCCGTAGCGCCCGCAGGCGCTGCGCAGCACGCCGAGCAGGTGCTCGTCGCTCAGCGTGCCGGTGTAGTTCGGGCTGCTGCGGCTCAGCGTGAAGCCGAGCGCGCTCACCGGCCCTTGCGGCGTGCGGCATGGCAGCCAGCGGGCATCGTAGACGCCGGTCGGCATCTCGCGCGCCCACAGCCTCGGCAGCTCGTCGTCGACGCGTGCGCGCTCGATGCGGTAGACCATGCCGCGGCAGGAGCCGCCTGCCACCAGCGCGAACACCAGGCCCGGGCATTCGGGCGTGCCGCGGTTGATGCGCGAGCGCATCTCGAGCGCGCGGTGCCAGCCGTGCACCTGGGCCAGCCGCTGCTCGGCGGCTTCGAACTCGGGGCGCCAGATCAGCGACGCGTAGCCGAAGATCCACAGGTCGTCACGGCCGCCCCAGCGGGAATGCACGTCGGCCAGCAGTTTGGCGGGGTCGCGCACGGGCGCCAAGCCGGTATCGATCACTGAATCGAGCATGGACGACACTCTAGAATGAATTTTCTTCAGCCGGGAGCTGGCGATGAGTGACCAAGACGACGACGTGCAGAAGTACGCGCTGGGCGCAGTGGCCTTCGTGGTGGCGCTGGTGGTGGCCGGGGTCATCGGGCTGGCCGCCTCGCGTGTGCTGCATGCGCCGAAGGCGGCCGGCCCCTCCACCGCATCCGCGACGACCCCGGCCGAGACCTCCGCGGTCGAGCGCATCTACTTCGAGGTCGGCCAGGACAGCCTGCCGGCCGATGCCATCGACGTGCTGAACCGCGTGGCCGAGGCGGCCCGCTCGAGCGGCGGCACCGTGCTGATCTCCGGCTTCCACGACGCGAGCGGCGATGCGGCCGCGAATGCCGACCTGGCGAAGCGCCGGGCCCAGCGCGTGCAACATGCGCTGGAGGCGAACGGCGTCACCGCCGACCACCTGCAGCTCAGCAAGCCGGCCGTGACCACCGGCGACGGCGACCCGAAGGCGGCGCGGCGCGTCGAGCTGCGCCTGCAATAGATGCTCGGGTAGGACATCGCGCACATGCCGTGGCGGCCCTCGCCGATAGGGGCTGCCACTGCGGCAGCCTAAGCTCGAACGAATCCGTTCAAGCAGGGGCCGCGCCATGAAGATCCATCCGCAACGTCACGAGAACCTGAAGAAGATCGTCGACCTGGTGGAAGGCATCGACATCGCGATGCTGACCACCCAGGCCGCCGATGGCCGGCTGCTCGGCCGCCCGATGGCCGCGCTCGAGGTCGATCGCGACGGCAGCTTCTGGTTCTTCACCAGCGAGCGCTCGGCCAAGGTGCACCAGCTCGACCGCGTCAACCTGGCCTTCACCGATGAAGGCGACGCGACCTACGTGTCGATCAGCGGCCAGGCCGCGATCGTCAACGACCGCGCCCGCATCGACGAGCTCTGGACCGCCGCCGCGAAGCCGTGGTTCCCGCAGGGCAAGGACGACCCGGACCTGGTGCTGCTGCGCGTCGACACCGACATCGCCGAGTACTGGGATGCGAACAGCAGCCGGATGATCCGCCTGCTCGCGATGGCCGCTTCGGCCGTCGCCGGGCGGCCGATCGGCCTCGGCGACCACGAGGTCGTCAGCAACCCGTCGCGCCCGCCGGTCTCGCACCAGCGCTCGCTCATCGGCGATTGATCCCGTGTCGCGGCGTCGCGCATGGTCGTGGAGCCTGCTCGGCCTCGCCGGCGCCGTGCTGGTGGCGTTCGTCGCGTGCGAAGCCCTCGGCTGGCCGTTCCTCGTCGGCCCGGCGCAGCGGTTGCTGGCCGACACGCTGAAGCGCGATGTCCGGCTCGCCGACGGGCCTGACCACGGCCGCGTCCGTCTGCTCGGCGGCTTGCGCATCGACATCCCGATGCTGGAGATCGGCAGCGCCGCGTGGAGCAAGGATCCGTACTTCCTGCATGCCGAGAACGCGCAGCTGCGCGTCTCGTATGCGGCACTGTGGCGTGCACACCGGGGCGATGCGCTGGACATCAAGCGGTTGCATGCCGACCGCCTGATCGTGCACGCCGAGCGCCGCGCCGACGGCATGGCGTCATGGCAGTTCGGCGAGCCGAAGGCCCAGCAGGAGAAGGGCACGCGGCTGCCGCGCGTGCGCTCGCTGTCGGTGACCGACGGCCAGCTGACCGTCGTCGATGCCCCGTTGAGGGCCGATCTCCGCGCTGAAATACGCCTGGCCGACCAGGACACGGCAGCGCCGCTGCCGGCCGATGCGGCCTCGGCCCCTCGCTCGCTCACCGGCCTCGTCGTGCGCGCGAAGGGCACCTACGGCGGTTTCCCGGTCGAAGGCCGCCTGCGCTCGATCGGCGTGATGCCGCTGCTGGTCAGCGACGACGACGCGCCGCCGGTGCCGGTGGCGTTGCGCATCGACGCCGGTCGTGCCGGATTCCGTTTCCAGGGCACGGTGACCGACGTGCTGAAGCTCGAGGGCATGACCGGCCGCGTGCGCGTCAGCGGCCCGTCGCTGTCGGCAGTCGGCGATCCGCTGGGCGTCACGCTGCCGACCACCGGGCCGTTCGAGATCGACGGCCGTGTCGCGAAGCGCGGCGAGGTGTGGAACGTGCTGGTCGACGACGCGACGGTCGGCAACAGCCGGCTGAATGCGGCGTTGACCTACGACCGGCGGCCGAAGGTGCCGCGGCTGTCGGGCCGGGTCTCCGGGCCGCGGCTGCTGCTGGCCGATCTGCTGCCCAGCATCGGCGTCGGGCCCGAGCCGGTACCCGCCGTCGCGCCCGAGCAGAAGCCGCCGAAGCGCCCCGGCGACCGGGTGCTGCCGAACCGCGCGTTCGACCTGCCGTCGCTGAGCGCGATGGATGCGAACGTGGTGCTGGCCTTCGACCGCGCTGAGCTGGGCCGCATCTTCGCGCTGCCGCTGGAGCCGCTGCGTGCGCACCTGACACTCGCCGACGGCAAGCTCGCGATCGCCGACCTGGTGGCGCGCACCGCCGACGGCAGCCTGGCGGGCGCGGTCTCGCTCGACGGCAAGCCGAAGCTCGCGCTGTGGGACAGCGACCTGCGCTGGAGCGGCGTGCGGCTGGAGCGCTGGCTGAACCAGGGCCGGCCCGCCGACAAGCCGCCGTACGTCACCGGGCGGCTGATCGGCCAGGCGAAGCTGAAGGGGCAGGGCCGTTCGACCGCCGAGATCCTCGGCAGCCTCGACGGCACCGTGGTCACGCGCATCGTCGAGGGCAAGGTGTCGCACCTGGCGATCGAAGGAGCCGGGTTGGACCTGGCGCAGGCGCTGGGCGTGCTGGCCAAGGGCGACGAGCTGCTGACGATCGACTGCGCGCTCGTCGACCTGCAGGCGAAGAAGGGCGTGCTGCGGCCGCGCGCGATGGTGATCGACACCCGAGACTCGACCATCTGGGCCGACGGCACCTTGTCGCTCGCCGAAGAGAACATGGACCTGCGCGCCGTCGTCACGCCGAAGGATTTCAGCCCGCTCGCGCTGCGCACGCCGCTGCGCGTGCAGGGCAGCTTCAGCGATCCGAAGATCTCGCTCGAGAAGGCACCGCTCGCGCGCAAGGTGGGCACCAGCGTGCTGCTCGGGCTGTTGAATCCGCTGGCGGCGCTGATCCCGCTGGTCGACATGGGCGAGCGGCAGCCGTCGGGCGAGGGGTGCAACGCCTTGCTGGAACGCGCCCGGCAACACGCCGCGCCGGGCGGTGGCTGAGCCGATCGCGAGATCATCCTGAAATCATCTTGAATTGACGATGTAACTTGGTTACGCGATACTCAAAAGCCTGGTTACGACCCCGGCCGCGAGGTGCCGCCCATGAAACAAGTCCTGCAGGAAGTCACCCACCGCATCCGCGAGCGCAGCGCCCCGACGCGCACCGCCTACCTGGCGCGCATCGACAAGCTGGCGATGCGCCAGCGCGGCTCCGACCGCATGGGCTGCGCCAATGTCGCGCATGCCTTTGCCGCGCTGCCGGCCAACGACAAGTTCAAGGTGGTGGCGCAGCGCTCGCCGCACCTGGGCATCGTCACCTCGTACAACGACATGCTGTCGGCGCACCAGCCCTACGAGCGCTTCCCCGACATCATCCGCAACGAGGCGCACCGCCACGGCGCGACGGTGCAGGTGGCGGGTGGCGTGCCGGCGATGTGCGACGGCGTGACGCAGGGCCTGCCCGGCATGGAGCTGAGCCTGTTCTCGCGCGACACCATCGCGATGGGCACCGCGGTGGCGCTGACGCACGATGTGTTCGATGCCGCGCTGCTGCTCGGCGTGTGCGACAAGATCGTGCCGGGGCTGCTGATCGGCGCGCTGCACTTCGGCCACCTGCCGTGCGTGTTCGTGCCGGCCGGGCCGATGGGCACCGGCCTGTCGAACACCGAGAAATCGAAGGTGCGCGAAAAGTACGCGCAAGGCCTGGTCGGCCGCGACCAGCTGCTCGAGGCCGAATCGGCCGCGTACCACGGCGCCGGCACCTGCACCTTCTACGGCACGGCCAACAGCAACCAGATGCTGCTCGAGGCGATGGGCCTGCACGTGCCCGGCGCCGCCTTCGTGCACCCGCATGCGCAGCTGCGCGAGGCGCTGACGCGCGAGGCGGTGCGCGCCGCGCTGGCGATCACGCACGGCGGCGGGCGCTACACGCCGATCGGCCGGCTGGTCGACGAGCGCGTGATCGTCAACGCGATGGTCGCGCTGCTGGCCACCGGCGGTTCGACCAACCACCTGATCCACTGGGTGGCGGTGGCGCGCGCGGCCGGCATCCTGATCGACTGGACCGATTTCTCCGACCTCTCGCATGCGACGCCGCTGCTGGCGCGCGTGTACCCGAACGGCAGTGCCGACGTGAACCAGTTCCAGTCGGCCGGCGGGCCGGGCTTCGTGATCCGCGAGCTGCTCGATGCGGGCTACATGCATGCCGATGTCGCTGCGGTGGCCGAGGGCGGCATCGCGGCCTACGGCACGCAGCCGCAAGGTGATGGCGAGCGCCTGACCTGGTCGGCGCTGCCGGCGCAGAGCGGCGACGACAGCGTGGTGCGCACCGCGGCCGCGCCGTTCAGCCCGTCGGGTGGCCTGAAGCTCCTGACCGGCAACCTCGGCCGTGCGGTGATCAAGATCTCGGCGGTGCCCGAAGACCGTCACATCGTCGAGGCGCCGGCGCTGGTCTTCAATGCCCAGGAAGAGTTGCTCGCCGCCTTCAAGGCCGGCGAGCTGGAGCGCGATTTCATCGCGGTCGTGCGCTTCCAGGGGCCGCGTGCGAACGGCATGCCCGAGCTGCACAAGCTGACGCCGCCGCTCGCGGTGGCGCAGGGCAAGGGCTTCAAGGTGGCGCTGGTCACCGACGGGCGCATGAGCGGTGCGTCGGGCAAGGTGCCGGCGGCGATCCACGTGAGCCCCGAGGTGCTCGCGAACGGGCCGCTCGGCAAGGTGCGCAACGGCGACATCATCCGGCTCGATGCGGTGGCCGGCACGCTGCAGGCGCTGGTGCCTGACGCAGAATGGGCGGCCCGCGAGGTCGCGCAGATCGACGCGCAGCAGCAGGAGAACAACGCCCACGACCTGGGCCGCGACCTGTTCGGCGGCATGCGCCGCAATGTGCTGAGCGCCGAGCAGGGCGCCGTCACCTGGCTTTGAGCCGATCTTTCAACTTCCAAGCAGAGAACCCCGCATGAACACGCTCGAACTGGCCGGCCACGGCCCGGTGATCCCGGTGATCGTCATCAACCAGCTGGAAGACGCGGTGCCGATGGCCCGTGCGCTGGTGGAAGGCGGCGTCAAGGTGCTCGAAGTGACGCTGCGCACGCCGGTGGCGCTGCAGTGCATGGAGGCGATCGCGAGAGAGGTGCCCGAGGCCATCCTCGGCGCCGGCACGGTGCGCAGCGTGGCTGATGCGAAGGCGGCGCTGGACGCCGGCTGCAGGTTTGCCGTGAGCCCGGGCTACACCAGCGAGATCGGCCGCGCCTGCCGCGAGATCGGGCTGCCGCTGCTGCCCGGCACCGCCACCGGCAGCGAGGTGATGCAGGCCAATGCCGACGGCTATTTCTTCCTGAAGTTCTTCCCGGCGATGCAGGCCGGCGGCATCCCGATGCTGAAGGCGCTGGCCGGGCCGTTCACCGACGTGGTGTTCTGCCCGACCGGCGGCATCACGTTGGAGACCGCGCCGCAGTTCCTGGCGCTGCCGAACGTCAAGGTGTGCGGCGGCTCGTGGCTGACGCCGGCGGATGCGGTGAAGGCGAAGGACTGGGGGCGCATCACCGCGCTGGCCAAGGAAGCCAGCGCGCTGCGCGCCTGATCAGACGTCGACCAGCTTGCGGTTCGCGCTACCCGGCAGCGTGCGCAGGCTGCGCCCGGTGCTGGCCACGTAGTCGCGCTTGAGGATCGTGTCGACGAACACCCAGTCGGCACGCGCCTCGGTCGGCGTCACGTTCAGCACCATGTAGCCGCGCAGGCTGGTCTGCGCGTACTGCAGCGGCCCGATCAGCTGCGTCAGCGCCGCCGCGAACGCGGTCGGCTCCTCGGTCGTGAAGATCGTCTCGAAGCCGGGCGAAGTCACCGACGAGGTCGCGAACTCCACACCCACCGCGTTGCCCGACAGGTCCTTCAGGTCGCTGGCCCACGCGTTGTGCGTGTCGCCGGCCAGCGAGACCAGGTTCTTGTCGAGCGCGCGCGCCATGCCCAGCACCGTCTCGCGCGCCGCGGCATAGCCGTCCCAGGCGTCGAGGTTGTACGGGATGGCCGGCTGCGCGAGGATGGCCTGCTCGGTCGGCGTCAAGGTGGCTGGCGCGGTGGCCGCCTTCGTCGCGATCGCGCCGTAGGCCGCGACGCTGATCTGCTGCGTGACGATCGGTGCCGGCACGTTCATGCGCGCCATCAGCACCTGCTGGCCCAGCACCTGCCAGGTGGCGGCCGAAGCCTGCATCTTCGACTGCAGCCAGGTCGTCTGCGTCGCGCCCATCAGCTGGCGCGCCGGGTTGCCGACCGCGCTGGTGAAGCCTGCGGCGTCGAAGCCCGACGCGGTGATGTAGTTCGCATAGCTCAGCTGCTGGTCGCGGCCGACCTGGCGCGTGTCCAGCATGTGCAGCGACAGCAGCGTGCCGAAATCGAACGAGCGGTAGATCTGGTCCGGCTTGCTCGCATCGGGCAGGCGGATCGGGATCCACTCCAGGTAAGCCTGGATCGCGGCCGCGCGGCGCACGCTGAAGCTGCCTTCGGTGGCAGGGTCGTGGTTCTCGGCGCCACCGGTCCAGGTGTCGTTGGCGATCTCGTGGTCGTCCCACACAGCGATCATCGGCATCGCGGCGTGCAGCGCCTGCAGGTCGGCATCGGTGCGGTACTGCGCGTAGCGGCGGCGGTAGTCGGCGAGCGTCAGGGTCTCGTTGGCCGGGTCGGGGATGCGATTCAGCGTGGCGGCATCGCCGGTCGCATAGCCTTTGCTGTCGTACTCGTAGATGTAGTCGCCCAGGTGCAGCGCGGCGTCGACATCGTTCCGCTTGGCGGCCTCGGCATAGACGTTGAAGTAGCCGGCCGGGTAGTTGGAGCACGAGAACACCGCGAGCCGCACCTGCGACACGCTGCCCACCGGGAGCGTCTTCGTGCGGCCGGTGGCCGAGCGCTGGCTGCCGATCGAGAAGCGGTAGTGGTAGACGGTGTTGGCGGCCAGGCCGGTGACGTCGACCTGGGCGGTGTAGTCCTTCGCCGCGCTGGTCGCGACGGTGCCCGACTTGACGATGCTCGCGAACTGGCTGTCGCTTGCGAGCTCCCAGTTCAGCTGCAGCGTCGCATCGGTGGACGGTGTTGCACGGGTCCACAGGATCACGCGATCGCTCAGCGGGTCGCCGCTGGCGACGCCGTGCTTGAACTCGATGCCGGCACCGGCGTCGGCCGCCGAGGGGCTGTCATCGCTGCCGCCGCAGCCCGCGAGGCCCAACCCGCCGCCGACGGCAACGGTGCCGAGGGCGACATCGCGGATGAACTGGCGGCGTGAGGTGTCGATGCTCATGAACGGCTTCCGGAGTGGTGGTGCAAAGCCCGCCACTGTGGAAAGCGTTCATGACAAGGGCATGAAGCTTCTATGCCGTCTTCAAGGCAGCGACTGCTGTTGCCTGCCGCCGGATCAGCAGCACCGACACGGCCGCCACCAGGCAGGCCGCGCCGGCCGCGAACAGCGCCGGGTTGTAGGTGAGCAGCAGCGTGCGCGTGAGCCCCGCGCCGTAGGCCGCGACCGCCGCGCCGAGCTGGTGCGAGGCGAACACCCAGCCGAAGATCATCCCGGCGCGCTCCTTGCCGAACTCCTGCGCGGCGAGCTTGACGGTGGGCGGCACCGTCGCGATCCAGTCGAGGCCGTAGAACATCGCGAAGGTCGCGAGGCCGTACAGCGTGAAGGTGGAGTAGGGCAGCCAGAACAGCGACAGCCCGCGCAGCCCGTAGTACCAGAACAGCAGCTTGCGGTTGTCGTAGCGGTCGGACAGGTAGCCCGACAGCGTGGTGCCCACCAGGTCGAACGCGCCCATCATCGACAGCACCGAGGCCGCCGGCACGGCCGACAGCCCGTTGTCGCTGCACAGCGAGATGAAATGCGTCTGCAGCAGGCCGTTGGTGCTGAGCCCGCAGATGAAGAAGCTGGCCGCGAGGATCCAGAACGTGCGGTTGTGCGCCGCCTCGCGCAGCACCTTGAACGGGCCGAGGAAGTTCAGCGGCGCGGCAGCCGGCACCGGCGGCACCGCGGTGCCGTCGGGCTCGCCGAGCGACAGCAGCCCCAGCTCGCTCGGGTGGTTGCGCATGAAGAAGGTGACCAGCGCCACCACGACCACGCAGGCGATGAAGATCGGGATCACCGCATAGCGCCAGCCATGGTGCTCGATGATCCAGGCCGCGAGCGGCAGGAAGAGCAGCTGACCGGTGGCGGTGCTCGCGGCGAACATGCCGACCACCAGCCCGCGGTTGGCGGTGAACCAGCGGTTCGCGACCATCGCGCCCAGCACCAGCGCGGTGAGGCCGGTGCCGCAGCCGAGCATCAGCCCCCACAACAGGAACAGCTGCCACAGCTGCGTGATGCCGGTGGCCAGCACCATCGCGACCGCGATGAGGCTGGCGGCGGCCACCATGATGCGCGGCAGCCCGAAGCGGGCGATGAAGATCGCGGCGAACGGCCCGAGCAGCCCGAACAGCGCGAAGCGCACCGCGAAGACGGACGACAGCTGGTCGGTGGTCCAGCCGAACTCCTTCGACAGCGGCTGCATCATCGCGCCCGGCAGGCCGAGCGCGGCCGAGGTGGTCAGCATCGCGAAGAAGGTGACGGCGGCGATCACCCACGCATAGTGGATGCCGCGGCGGCCGAGGGAGGCGGAGATGCGTTCGGAGAGCATGGGGTTTCCTCGGCGCGGGCTCAGTCGAAGCGGCGTTCGATCAGTTCGACCTTGTAGCCGTCCGGATCGGTGATGAAGGCGATGACGGTGCTGCCGCCCTTGACCGGGCCGGCCTCGCGCGTGACGTTGCCGCCGCCGGCGCGGATGCGCTCGCAGGCCGCCGCCGCATCGGGCACCGCGATCGCGATGTGGCCGTAGGCGGTGCCGAGCTCGTACGAGCTGACGCCGTGGTTGTAGGTGAGCTCCAGCTCGGCATGCTCCGGGTTCGGACCGTAGCCGAGGAAGGCGAGCGAGTAGTGCTGCGACGGGTTCTCGGACTGGCGCAGCAGCGTCATGCCCATGATGTTCGTGTAGAAGTCGATCGAGCGCTGCAGGTCGCCGACGCGCAGCATGGTGTGGAGGAGTCGCATGGAAGGTGGTCCGTTCAGGAAGCGTCGAAGATGAAGCAGGTGGTGGAGGCGTGGGCGTACAGCTTGCCGTCGGGGCCGACCAGGCGCCCTTCGGCGGTGGCCATGCGGCCGCCGACGTGGATCACGCTGCCGATGGCGCGCAACACCGGCACGCGGTGGGTGACGGCGCGCACGTAGTTGATCTTGAGTTCGGCGGTGGTGTAGGCCTTGCCGGCGGCCAGCGTGGTGTGCACCGCGCAGCCGACGCACGAATCGAGCAGCGTCGCGATCCAGCCGCCGTGCACGGTGCCGAGCGGGTTGTAGTGGCGCAGCAGCGGCGTGCCCTGGAACACCGCGCGGCCGGGCACCATCTCGATCGGCAGGAAGTCCATCGTCTCGCCGATCGGCGGCGGGGGCAACTGGCCGTCGAAGATGGCCTGGAAGAACTGCAGGCCGCTCAGGCCCGCGACCTGCTCGGGGCGGGCCACGCCTGGCGGCAGCAGGCGCGCACGGTGCGCGGCGGCCTCGGCTTCCCACTGGGCCTGCACCGCGGCAGCATCGACGGCGGCTGTGTCCATGATCGGTCGCCCGGCGGGCCTAAAGTTGCAATTGCAATGATTGTAGCTACAATTGTTTGATCATGCCAAGCGCCACGATGAAGACGGATTCCAGGGTTGCAGAACCGAAGGCGATGGGCCCCCACGGCTGCACCAGCCTGAAGGTGCGCCAGCTGTCGCGCCGCGTCAGCCAGCACTTCGACCGCATCGTCACCGACTCGGGGTTGAAGACGACGCAGTACTCGCTGCTGTCCCAGGTGGTGTCGCTCGGGCCGGTGAAGCCGGGCGTGCTGGCGTCTCACATGGAGATGGATGCGTCCACGCTGACGCGCAACCTGCAGCCGCTGGTGGCGCAGGGCTGGGTCACGGTCGGGCCGGGCGAAGACGGCCGCAGTCGCGTCGTCGAGGCCACCGCGGCGGGGCGCGTCAAGCGCGATGAGGCGCGACGCGAGTGGAAGCGGGCGCAGGTGGCGTTCAACGAGCGCTTGGGCGACGAGCGCGTGATCCGGCTGCACGCGCTGATCGAGGAATGCCTCGCGGTGATGAACGAAGCCTGAGCGCGTCAGTCCTTCATGTTCGTCCAGTCCAGCAGGTCCTTGTACGTCCACTTGGCCAGGAGAAATTCGCCGCCGGTGTGGCTTTGTGAGAAGACCACCTTCAGCTGGGCACGCGAAACTCGTTGCTGCATGGCTTCGGCCAGCTTCCGACACTTGCCCTTGTCCTGGGGAAGCTTTGGCAGGCGGAGGGTGGTGTCTGCAAGGCACATTTTGATGAACTCGCTCAAACGGTCGACGGATCGGCTGGTGTCCAAGGTGACGCCGCTGTCTTTGAGATCGGTGAAAGAGTCTCTCGTTACCTCAATCTGATCAAGGACGTCTGCCAAGTTCTGATCGGAAACCTCGGAGACATCCATTTCCCTCGTGTACGCAACAACTTGGAATCTGCCAATGCAGTGGTCCTGAAGAGTGCGGCTGCTTGCACGCAGATCAAAGTTGGACGGCAGCTCGTAGCTGACCTTCTTTCCGGTGTGACCGTCAAAAAACCGCTTGCTCGTCAAGACGTGAACAGTCTGTCGTGCTCCGTCACGCTGCAACGCAACGGAGGATTCTGCATGCGTGCCGGACGCATTTTGGCGGGGCGGGTTCTCTAGCGGGCGGGTGAGGGCGGAGCGAGTGAATGCTGTGTTTTCCATGGCTGCTGAATGACGTGGCTGTCGCGACTTCTGAGTTCGCTTGAGTCACAAGAAGCGTGCAGACAGTTCCACGTTCGCAGCCGAATCAGGGAGCCCTCGTGGCGCCGACACCTGGAACGACATCCTCCCCATACGCCTTCTTCCAGCGCACTGTCAGCGCGACATGCTCATCCAGCCGCGTCCCCGGCAACCCGTCGTCGACCTCCCAGTTCGCCACCTTCGACTCGATCGCGAAGTGATCCTTCGGCGTGATCGCCGACGGGTCGTCGAGGCTGCCGACCGAGAGGTCCATGTGCTGCGAGCCCTCGTACGCGAAGCTCAGCGGCGTGCCGCAGTTCCCGCAGAAGCCGCGCAGCGCGAACTTCGACGACGCGTAGGTCTTCGGCGGCTCGGTCAGCCACTCGACCTGGTCGCGCCGCAGGTTCAGGAACGGCACGCGCGTGTTGCCGAAGGCCAGCTGGCACATGCGGCAGTGGCAGTAGTAGCCCTCGCGCTTGTCGGGCGACGCGCGGTAGCGGATGCGGCCGCACAGGCAGCCGCCTTCGAGCGGCGCGTTCGCCGTGCCTGCCGCCGCGCTCATGTCGCCACCGTGTAGTTCAGCGTGAGCCGCCCGCCGTCCACGTAGACGATCTCTCCGGTCATGTAGCTCGCCGCGCTGCTCAGCAGGAAGGCGGCCACGTCGGCGATCTCGCCCGGCTCGCCGAGCCGCTTCATCGGCGTGCGGCTCATGATGCGGGCACGCGCTTCTTCGCTGCCCAGCACCGCGTTCTTCGCGAGCTCGGTCGCGATGGTGCCGGGCGCCACCGCGTTGACGCGGATGCCGCGATCGGCCAGCGAGAGCGCCATCACGCGCGTCAGCTGGTTGATGCCGCCCTTGCTCGCGTTGTAGCTCGCGATGCTCGGGATCGCCATCACGCTGTTGACCGAACTCATGTTGACGATCGCGCCGCCGCCGGTCTTCACCATCTCGCGCGCGACCGCCTGGCCGACCAGGAACGAGCCCTTCAGGTTGATGTCGATCACCGCGTCCCAGTCGGCCTCGGTGATCTCGAGGAAATCGGCGGCCTTGAAGATGCCGGCGTTGTTGACCAGCCCGTCGACG
The DNA here is from genome assembly GCF_056403355.1 of Rhizobacter sp. P2_H3. Taxonomy (NCBI): domain Bacteria; kingdom Pseudomonadati; phylum Pseudomonadota; class Betaproteobacteria; order Burkholderiales; family Sphaerotilaceae; genus Rhizobacter; species Rhizobacter sp. P2_H3. The sequence goes on from NZ_JBFUFQ010000037.1 coordinate 31,789, forward strand.
CGGCCGAAGGCGGCCAGCGTGCCGGCGACCGCGGCGTCGACCTCGGCCTTCTTCGACACGTCGCAGTGCAGGTAGAGGGCGCGCTGGCCTTCGGCCGCGAGGCTGGCCGCGAGCGCCGCGCCGCGCGTATCGTCGACATCCCACAGCGCCACCGCCGCGCCGTCGCGCGAGAGGCGCTGCGCGCAGGCGGCGCCGATGCCTTGCGAGGCGCCGGTGATCACGATGACCTGCCCGTGCAGGTTGAACTGGACCGGTTTCATGGAGGCTCCCGAAAACGGTCGAGTTTAGGCCGGCTGCCCCCTGCCTGCCAGCGCGCGCGGCGCGAGCCGGCGCGCCAGTCCGACCGACCGTCCCTGCACGAAGAGCAGCGCCGAGACCGCTCCCACCGCGAGCGGCATCGCGTACCACACCGGTACCGCCCGCCCCATCATCTGCGGCGTCAGGGCCAGCAGCAGGGCGGTCAGCACCAGCCGGTGCCCGGCGTGCTCGGCGATCGATGCGGCCACGGTCGGCAGGCCGGCGGTGAAGGTCAGGAGCGCCTGCAGCGGATTCAGTCGGTCGCCGGCGTCCTGGTGCGACGGCAACCACACCTGTTGCAGGAACAGTTGCATGCCGCCGAGCACCCAGGCCAGCACCAGCAGCATGACCGGCGCGTCGTTGATCCGGAACGCCAGCACGAAGTAGGCGGCAAGGCCCGCGGACACCAGCGCCTGCTCCATCATCAGCGGCAGCGCCATCCCGACGCCCGCCAGCAGCAGGCCGACGCCAGCGAGCAGGGCGCCGGGCAACTCGAAGCGGCTTGCCGCTTCGAGGCAGGCCGCCGCGGCCAGCAGCGAGGCCACGCCGACCCATGGCCACCAGCGGTGCAGGCGGTGCCATCGCAAGCGGGCGGCCCACGCATCGGGCAGCAGCTTGTGGCGGCGCACGCCGTACACCAGGCCGAAGCCGATCAGCGGCAGCACCGGCCCCGCCAGTCCGGCCGCCACCACGAAGCCGGTGCCCCACAGCGCGCCTTCCAGGTCGCGCGCCAGCACGCAGCCGAGACCGAACACCACCAGGGCCGCGGCGGCCATGCGCAGCCACCGCCCCTGCTTCAGCAACGATGCGAGGCGCGCCAGCAGCGCCCGATCGAAGCCCAGTCGCGCGAGCAGCGCCGGGCCGGCGGCGTGAATCTGCCGTTCCAGCGGCACGCCGAGCAGCGTGGCCAGCCCCAACGCCCACCACCGGCGGCCACGCGCCAGCAGGGCCTGCAGGGTCACGAGGTCGGCATGCAGCCGCAGCGTGTGCTCGTCGGTCACCGGCCGGTGCAGGCCGTCCAGCGCCATCTGCAACGCATGGGTGCGCTCCCAGCCGATCTGCCGATCGACGCGGAAGTCGTCCAGCCAGCGGAAATGTTCCTGCAGCATCGCCTGCATGCTGGCGGGCAGCAGCGGGGTGCGCAGCACCAGGTCGGCAAAGCGTGCCGAGGCTTCGGCCTCCTGGCCCAGTGGCAGGTCGTTCAGGTGCCGGCGCAGCATCGGCACCAGCGCATCGAGCGCGGCCGGGCCGAGCGGCAGGGTTCGGGCGACGAGTTCGCACAGCGCTTCGGGTGACAGGTGCTCCTTGGCCGCCGTCTGGGGAGTTGCCTCCGCGGGCGCCACGGCGACTTCCGCGGCAACCGGTGCGACGGGCGCCGACTCGGGCGCGGCTGTCGTCACCTGCGCTTCGGCCCGCACCGCCTGCTGATGTCGCGCCCACGCGACCATCCGGTCGTAGGCCTCGCGCAGCGCCTGGTAGGCGAGCGCATCGTCGTCGGGCCGCGTCACCTTCAGCCGTGCGGCGTAGCTGCGCTTGATCAACGCGTGCTCGTCGGTGGGCTCCGCCAGCCCCAGCACCTGCCAATCCTCCATCGTGGCCTCGCCGGTCAGAAGCGGAAGCCGCCGTCGATGCTGTCCAGCGCCTGCCGGAGCTGCTGGCGCGCGGTGCGCACCGTGCGCGCGTCCTGCGTGTCCAACGCCGCCTCGAACTGCGCCATCCAGGCCTGCAGCGCGGTGCGCTGCTCGCCCAGCCGGTCTTCGTACAGGCGCTTCGCACGCTCCAGCAGGTAGCGGTTCTCGTCCTCGTCGCGCGGGTGGCGCTTCAGCTGCTTCAACCGTTCGAGTGCCGAGGCAATCGCTGCGGCGTCCATCTGCGTCGAGGTGTTGTGGATCAGCGTGTTGGTGATGCGGCCGCTGGCGGTCTCGCGTGCGTCGACGTCGAGCAGGCCGTTCGCGTCGTAGGTGAAGCGCACCTCCAGCGTCGCCGTGCCGGCCGGGCGGGGCGGCACGTCGACATCGAGCACGCCCAGCGCGAGGTTCTCGGAACCGACCGGCGATTCGCCCTGGCGGATGTCGATGCGGATGCTCTTCTGGTTGTCGACCACCGTCGAGTAGATGCCCGTGCGCGACACCGGCACCGGCGTGTTGCGCTCGATGATCGGCGAGAAGCGGTCGGCCACCAGCGCGTCGCCGACCTGCTGCGACGCGACGATGCCCAGCGAGTACGGCATCACGTCGGTCAGCACCACCTCTGACAGCGCCGCGTCGCGCGCCTTCAGCCCGGCCTGCACCGCCGCGCCTTGCGCGATCGCGAGGTCGGGGTCGATGGTGCGCAGCGGCAGGCGCTGGAACAGCCGCGTCGTCAGCTGGCGGATCATCGGCATGCGCGTCGCGCCGCCGACCAGCACCACCTCGTCGAGCCCGGCAGCGTCGATCTTCGCGTCGTACAGCGCGCGCTCGATCGGGCGGCGCAGGCGCTGCAGCAGCTCGGCGCTCGCGGATTCGAAATCCGCCCGCGTGATCGCGCACTCGATGCGCCGGCCCTGGTGCACCAGCGACATCACGGTGCTGTCGGCATCGCTCAGGTTGCGCTTGGCCTGCTCGGCGGCACGCCACCAGGCGCCGCCCTGCATCAGCGCCTCGCGCTCGGCGGGCTTCAGTCCGTCGCAGCGCTCGATGAACAGGCGGCCCAGCGCCTGCACGAAATCCTCGCCGCCGAGCCGCGTGTCGCCGGCGCTCGCGCGCACCTCGACGACGCCGTCGAAATACTCCAGCACCGAGACGTCGAAGGTGCCGCCGCCCAGGTCGAAGATCAGGAAGCTGCTGTGGTCGGTGCGCTCCTGCAGGCCGTAGGCCAGGCCGGCGGCGGTCGGCTCGTTGAGCAGCCGCTCCACCGTCAGCCCGGCCAGTTCGCCGGCGGTGCGGGTGGCACGCCGCTGCGCCTCGTTGAAGTACGCCGGCACGGTGATCACGGCCTCGGTCACCGGCGCGCCGAGCAGCGCCTCGGCATCGGCCTTCAGCGATTGCAGCACCAGCGCCGACAGTTCCTCGGGCCGGAAGTCGCGCGTGCCGAGCCGCAGCTTGCGGTCGCTGCCCATCCAGCGCTTGAAGCCCTGCGCGGTGCGGTCGGGGTGGGTGCTGACGCGCTCGCGGGCCGCCAGGCCGACCAGCGTGCGGCCCTCGTCGTCGAGGCTGACCGCCGACGGCGTGGAGAAGTCGCCGTGCACGTTGCGCACCAGCTGCGGCCGCCCGTCCTGGAAGATGCCGATCAGGCTGTTGGTCGTGCCGAGGTCGATGCCGACGATCATGGTGCGCGGCGCGGGGCACCCGCGCAAATCGGAAGGCGCCGAGGATATCAGCGCGCGCGGTCGAGCCAGATGCCGATGCCTTGCGCGTTCAGCTCCAGGTCCATCGCGAGCAGCGCCAGCGCGTCGTCGCGCGGCACGGTGCTGCCCAGGTGCTGCAGCCGTGCCGTGTAGAGCGCCGCGAGGCCGGCCATCAGCGCGGGGTGGCGTTCGGCCGCCGGCAGCGGGCGCAGCCGCTCGCCGAGCGCGACGATCTCGTCGACCTGCGCAAGCATCATCTCGCCGAGCCGTGGCACGCCCTCGACGCAGCCGTAGTGCGTGAGGTAGAGCCGCTCGGGGTGGTAGCCGAGCATGCGCTGCACCGAGTGCTTCAGCGCCTCGGGCTCGAACTGCACCGGCGTCGTGGTCGGCAGCAGCCACGGGCCCTGCGCGGTGTCGAACTCGCGGTAGCTCAGGCCGAAGGTGTCGCCGGTGAAGAAACCGCGGCTGCGCTCGTCCCAGATGCAGTGGTGGTGGCGGGCATGCCCCGGCGTGTCGATCAGCACCAGCGGCCGGCCGGCGAGTTCGACGACCATGCCGTCATGGCTCTCGACGACGCGCCCGGCCGGCACCGGCACCACCTCGCCATAGGCTCGCGTCACCTCCTGCGCGCCGTACACCGCGCGGGCGCCGTTCAGCAGCGCGAGCGGCTCGATCATGTGGCGTGCGCCGCGCGGGTGGGCCAGCAGCTTCGCGTCGGGCAGCGCCTGCATCAGCGCACCGGCGCCGCCGGCATGGTCGAGGTGCACGTGGGTGACGATGACCCAGTCGACAGCGCTGCGCTGCAGCCCGGCCGCCTCGACGGCTGCCAGCAGCCGCGGCAGCGAGTGCGTGGTGCCGGTGTCGATGAACGCGCCGCGGCCGTTCTCGACCACCAGGTAGCAGGCATCGAAGGCCGGGCGGTGGAAGCCGGTGTCGATGGTGTGGATGCCGAAAGCAGGGGTATCGACCATGATCGCCATTCTCCTACGGCGAACTCGGAACGGGCCGACAGCCGGCGCGCGAGGCGGCTCCCAGACTGGAAGCCTCATTGGTCCCTGAAGAGGAGTCCGCGATGAAACTGCTCACACGATTCACCACCCGGCGATTCACCACGCTGCTGATCGCCGGTGCGGTCTGCGGCTTGGCCGCCACCGCTGCGCACGCCCGTTCGGACGCATCGTTCATGAAGGAAGCCGCGCAGGCCGGCAGCGCCGAGATCGAGGCCAGCAAGCTGGCGCAGACCAAGGCGCAGCGCACCGACGTGAAGACCTTCGCGCAGACGATGATCGACGACCACACGAAGGTGGCCGACGAGCTGAAGGCGCTCGCCGCGAGCAAGAAGGTCGAGCTGCCGACCGGCCCGTCGATCACGCAGAAGGGCGAGCTGAAGCTGATCGACGCCGGCGCCGATGCGAAGTTCGACGAGCGCTATGTGAAGGCCTTCGGCGTGAAGGCGCACGAGGACGCGGTCAAGCTGTTCGAGCAGGCGGCGAAGGAAGCCCAGGATGCCGACGTGAAGGCCTTCGCGCAGAAGACCTTGCCGGGGCTGCAGCACCACCTGGAGATGGCTCGCTCGTTGTCGAGCAAGCCCTGAAGAACGTCACTGCGTGGCGACCGCTTCGACCTGGATGCGCAGCGTCACATCCATGTTGAAGTGCCAGTCCTTGCCGGCGTCGATGCCGAACTGGTCGCGCTGGATCGTCGTGATCGCGTCGGCGCCGCACATGTCGCGCTTGAGCATCGGGTGCGGGATGCACTTGAGCCAGTTCAGCTTCAGGGTCACCGGCCTGGTCACGCCATGCAGCGTCAGCTCGCCGGCCACTTCGGTCGGCACGCCGCCGACCACCTTGTCGAACTTGCCCCTGTAGGTGGCCTTCGGGAATTTCTTGACGTCGAACAGCTCCTTGCCCTGGGCCACCTTGTTCAGCGCGTCCTGCCCGAAGTCGGCACTGGCCGGCAGCACGGTGATCTCCAGGTCGCCGCTGCCGGTGGCCTTGTCGTAGTGCGCCGTGCCGCTGCTCTTGTTGAACTTGCCGCGCCACACCGAGATGCCCATGTGGTCGGCCTCGAAGCTCGGGAAGGTGTGGTCGGGATCGATCTTGTAGGTGACCGGGGCGGCGTGGGCGGTGGCGGCGATCAGCAGGCCGGCGAAGGACAGGGCAAGGCGCATGGAGGTTCTCCTGGAGGTGGGTTGAGGTGAACGGCACCGCGATTCTCGGTGCCTTCTTCCTCACGACGAACCAGCCCTCCAGGAATCGACACTCAGTCGCCTTCGATGTGCGCGCTCTTCACCACCTCGCCCCAGCGCACCAGTTCGTTGCGTGCCAGGTCACCCAGGGC